>JAZUKE010000103.1:0-3144 GCA_045643125.1 Eubacteriales bacterium | reverse complement strand
TTATTAAAGTGTACTCTCATCTTTCGGATAAAAGTACACTTTTACTCTTTTGCCCTATTCTATTTGCATTTCAATGGCGTAAGCAACGAGTTTGTCTTCGGTCTGCGGCGGCGAGTTGTTCTCGCCGTCGTGGTTTTTGTTATTTTATTTCGTCGGTTCTGTAAATGAACTTCACCTGACCGTCCATATCGTCGCCGATACCGGAAAAGTTGCGGTAGCTTTTCGATACGTCGATCGTTGCCTTCAGGCGTGTGACGATATTATTGACGTTGCCTTTTACAAGATCCACGATTTTTTGGATACCGTCCTCGTTGAGCTTTTTCAATCCGTTGTTAAGCTGCATCGTACCGTCTTTCAGCTGTGATACTCCGTCAACAAGAGCGGGTACGCCGTTTTTAAGTGCAAGAATACCGTCGTAAAGTGCGGAAGCACCGTCACTTAACTGCGATATGCCGTCCTTTAACTCAGCAACGCCCGAAGCAAGTTTTTCGGCTCCGTCAGCGGCAGCGGCAACGCCTCCGGTATAGGTGAGCAGTCCGTTATAAAATGTTTTGTAACTATCCAGAGAAGTCTTCAGCTCTGAAATCGTCTTTGCGCCTTCGGCAGCGGCAGCAAGCTTTGCTTTAACTTCGTCGGACTCCATATTATCGTTTATTGCCTGCTTTACCTGCAATTCAACATTGTCGGAAATCGTCTTTCGTACGGCTTCGGTCTCCATCTGCGCGTCGGTGTTGGCTTGGATAACGTTTTTGATCTCATCGCTTGACATTTTTGCAGCGATATTTGCTTCAATAACAGCTTTTACCTCATCCGTCTGCATCTGCACTTCAATGGCAGCTGTGACGGCTTTTTGCGTCTCTTCGGGTATAAGTCCGCCGGAAACGGCTGCTTCATAATCGACTTTGCTCATCCCGATAGCTGTAACGATGACTTGTTCGGAAAGCTGCTCACGCACCGCAGAAGCAACACCTGCTGATACCTGCTCCTGCACAGCCGCAACTACCTGCGTCTCAACCTGTTCACGCACTGCGTAAGTGACCTTTTCAACTATAATAGGTCTGTTTGCTTCGACAGCGGCAGTGACCTGAGAAAGCGCCTGATCGTAAACCGTTTTTTCGTCAAGCGAAGCGATCACACCGTCAAGAATTTTTGCGTAATTATCTATGTTAAGTGTCGGAACGGAAATGCCGCCCGCCTTGATCTGCGCTTCCGCGGTGGAAAGCAATGTTTCAAACACCTGCTTTGCGCCGCTATTCAATGCGGCGTTGCTGCCTTTAAGCTTGTCAAGACCGCCCGCCAACTCCGATGCTCCCGCCTTTAGCTTATCGGCGCCGTCATCAGCCGCCAAAGCTCCGTCTTTCAGTGCTTTTGCACCGTCTGCAAGCTGATTGATTCCGGCAACAAGCTCGTCGGATTTTTCAAGCAATGTGCAAAGCCCGCCGTAAAGCGCCGAAGAACCGTCAAGAAGAGAATTCATTCCGTCTGACAGCTGACTGATGGAATAGGTCAGACCGTCAATGATATTAAGCTTTGATGTGTCAATGCCGTTGAAAATCTCATTCGTTGCGACTGTGACGGTCATTCCGAAGCTGAAATCAGAAACGTCTGCCGTGATCTCTACATAGTCAGGGATATCGACTATTGACTTTGAAATCCCGAGATTTTCCTGCAATCCTGGAAGCGCGATGCCAATGACCGCCGTGCGGTCTCCGTCGTTGATGATTTTTCCGTTTGTTACCTCCACGTTGCGAAAATGATCGTTATCCAGAAGCATCCCTGTCAGCATTGCGAAAGGAACATATATCTTTTCGTCTTTTCCGTCGATTTCTACAGTTTCATATTGTCTGTTCTTATAATCAAAACGGATGCTGACCTTGCCGCTCTTACCCGCGATATCCTCGGCGGAAACGTTTTTGCCGTCGAGCGTGTAAGTAACGGTCATACCTACGGGAAGTTCCTTTTCTATATTTCCCTGATAATAAATGTCGTTGCCCTGCGCATCCCATACCTTGGCGTTTCCGCTGATGGAATAGGTTTCATCGCCTTTGACGTTTTCGATATCCGAAAGTTCGGTGTTATCGGTCAGAGTCGATGAAGAAAGAGTATTTTTGAGCCAATCGCTGACGATGATCTTTTTTACGCTGCCGTCGGATGCCGCAAGGACATATACCGTTTCGTCTTTTGCGATCTCTGCGTCATCGTTTTCGGCAGAAAGAATGGGCATTTCTTTTTGTGTATCTTCGTTTTTATCACCCGACAACGCCAGCACCGTGATAACGCCCGAAAGGCACAAGACGGCACACAGAGCGAAGGCAGTTATTTTTAATGATAATTTATTCATTGACGGAAACCTCCCGATTATTTGTTTTGATTTTTGTCATTCCAAGGGTTGTTTTGCAGATGATCTTATCAAACAGCATAAACATTGCCGGCAGTACGAAGATGACGAGAAGCATACTGATAACGGCGCCACGAGCCATCAGCATACACATTGAACTGATGATCTCTATATCCGAGTAAAGAGCCACGCCGAACGTCGCCGCGAACAGTCCCATCCCCGAAACGATGATTGACGGAATAGAAGCGTAAAGGGCAGTCCATACGGCGTTCTTTTTGTCGCTTCCGCCGATTCGTTCGGATTTGTACCGTGTTGTCATCAATATTGCATAGTCGACGGTCGCACCAAGCTGGATCGTACTGATGCAGATAGGCGTGATGAACGCCATACTCTGTCCGAGATAATGCGGCAGTCCGAGATTGATGAAGATGCCGACTTCGATCACGGCGATCAGGATGAACGGAAGCGAAATGCTCTTTTCCACAAGCAGGATGATAATGAAAATCGCAATGACAGATATTGCGGTGACAACTGCAAAGTCGTGCCCCGTAATTTCAATCATATCCTTCATACACGGCGCTTCGCCGATAACCATTCCGTTTTTGTCGTATTTTTTCAGAATAGCGTTCAAGGTATCTATTTGTTCACCTGCCGCATCGCTTGCCGCCTTGTATTCCGAATTGAAGAGAAGCAACTCAAACCGGTCGCTTTCTGTAATTGATTTGATACTGTCGGGCAATATTTCCTGCGGTACACGGGAGCCGATGACAGATTCAAGCCCCAATACATATTTGACACCGGGGACG
>JAZUKE010000102.1:0-13875 GCA_045643125.1 Eubacteriales bacterium | reverse complement strand
CATTGAATTTGTTAGCCATTATTTTGCGCTCCTTTCTTTAACACCGTAGAGCGTGGTCTTGGTAAGCCCCATTGCTACGCCGAGGTTAAGAAGGATCCTGGTGACTACGAGAGCGGTGAAGAACGAGATTATAACGCCGAGTCCGAGGGTGACTGCAAATCCGCGGATGGTACCGGAGCCGAGGATGTAAAGCACGACGGCTGCGATAACGGTGGTCACGTTGGAGTCAAGAATCGCGGAGAACGCTTTGGAATAGCCTTCCTTGATGGCGGCTTTAACGGTTCTGCCGTTTTTGAGTTCTTCTTTCATTCTCTCGAAAATGACGACGTTTGCGTCAACTGCCATACCGATCGAAAGCACGATACCGGCGATACCGGGAAGTGTGAGGTTGGTGTGGGTGACGGCAAGGACGAGAAGGAAGATCGCGGTATAGCAGACAAGCGCGATAGAAGCCATAACGCCGGAAACGCGGTATATGATTATCATAAATATGATAACGAGTGCAATACCGATCGCACCTGCGACAAGGGATCTGGAAAGTGATTTTTCGCCGAGAGTCGGGCCTACGGAGTTGACCGAGCCGACTTCGAGCGTATAGTTGAGGGCACCGTCGTTGATGATGCCGGCAAGAGTGTTGACGTAAGCGGAAGTCATACTTTCGCCGGAAATAACGGCGGAATCGTTGTCGATCGCTTCATCAACAGTCGGGGTGGAAATGGCGTCTTCATCCATATAGATGTAAAGGTAGTTCTGACCTGCACTCTTGAGAGCGGCGCAGGCAGCGGTCGCTTCGTAGAACTTCTTTGCACCTTCGGTGGTGAAATAAAGCAGAACGATGTTCTTGCCTGTTTCGTTGTCAATACCCGGCTGAGCGGATTTGATATCGTCGCCGGTGGGCATAACCTTGCTGTAAGTCTGCGTATCGGCATCGTACATTCTGAAAGTAAGATCGCCTTTTACGCCGTATGTTTCAACAGCAGCGGTAGGATCGGAATCGCCGGGGATCTCGATGGTGATTTTGTCGTCGCCGACAAGATAACACTGAGCCTCGGTAAGTCCGGACTGGTCGAGACGGTTACGCATTGCGGCAAGTACGGAGCTCATACCGTTGCCGGTGATCTCTTCGCCTTCTGCCGGAATCGCACGGAAAGTGATTATTGAGCCGCCCTGAAGATCAAGGCCGAGCGTGATGGTGCCTTCATCAAAGACACCTTTCTGACTGCCGACACCGCACACTGCCATAAACATCAGCAGCGCGATGATAAGCAGCACCAAAACAAAGCGGGCTGTGCCCACCGCACGGGAATAGTTCATTGTTTTACCTCCAAAGCGCGGACGATATCCGCACATTTTTACATAACACACCTATTATACATAAATATCAAGAATTGTCAACACAATTTTTCCGATTTATGCGACATTATGACAAAAAATTCAAATAAGCAGCTTCAGCGCCTTATGAATGTTGTCTATTTCCATCGCCGTATAGGCTCCGCCGAACTCTCCGTCGAGTGACCACGGTATTTCTTTGGGCGAATCTATGCGTATATGCGATCCGGAAGCGAATTCGATATAGTCGCCGTTGTATTTGTGGAGCAGCACGTCTTTGAGAAGCGAGCCGAGCTCGTATATCATTTCCGGCTCCCGAAGCAGCGCTATCTCGAATTTTCCGTCATCAAGCGACACGAGAGTGTCTTCGTAAGAAAAGACGCCGCCGACGCTCGTCGAATTGGAGATCATCGTAAGCAGATAATCTCCTTCGAAAACCCTGCCGTCCACTTCGACTCTCATATGCTGCGGGCGTATGGTCGGTACCGAAGCGATGCCGCCGAGAATGTAGGCAAAATGCCCGAGCTTGTTTTTCAGCTCAGTTGAAGTGGCGTAAGACGTTTCGGAAAACGCGCCTGCCGCCGCAACGTAGGTGAAATACCGTCCGTTGAACACACCGACGTCGAGAGGCTTCGTATTCATTTTAAGGAAGCTGCGGCAAGCCTCGACCGGATTTCTGACGAGTTTTAAGGTAGTGGCAAAATCGTTTGTAGAGCCTGCCGGGATATAGCCGACGGGAATGTCGGACTTTGCCGCCATATAGCCGTTTACCACTTCGTTGAGCGTGCCGTCGCCGCCGACGACCACTATCATATCGAAGTCGCGGCAGTAATTCTTCACGAAATTCACGGTATGCGGCTTGTCTTTGGTGAGATATATTTTAAGCTCGTTTCCGTCTTTCAGCTCGTTTTGCAGCACTTTGAGATATTCTCTTCCCTTGCCTTTGCCGGAAAACAGATTGACTATTGCAAGTATTTTCATTTTTCTTTCTCCGTATCATATTCGTCATTCATCGGAAGATCGGTCAATACGCCGGCGGCAGCACATCCGTCAAGCAGGGTATGATCCAATACATCATATTCTTTTTCGTCATCGGTATACGGGCAGGACGGAAGGAACGCATATATCGGCACGCCGTAATGCTTGCAGCAGACCGCAAGCTGGAGAGAACCGGGACTTGAAGCAAAGTTCCCGTGTCCGTCGGTCACCGCATCAATGAACACCTTGGTTATCTTCCCTTTCGCCATAAGAGACGCCGCGTCGGAATCGCGGATGACTTCGTGCCTCATACCGAGCAATGACGCCTCGTATGACGCAAGACGCTTCCCGTCATAGGACGGATAAGTTTCGCCGATATAAAGCCGGAAAGGGACACCGTTTTCAAACGCTCTTACGACGGGAGCAAAAGACAGCCCGTATTTCACGGTGCAAAGTTCTCCGCAGTTTCCGCGCACCAGTATGCCGTCGCCGTCGGAAATGAGCCGATTGCTCATTCCGTCCAAAGCTTCCGCGTGGCTTTTAACGTTGTTTTCGATGCCGGATGCCGCTTTTTCGATGCTTTCAAGCATCGCTTCGACACTTGTGCGGTCAATTTCAGCCTTTTTCATAAAGACGCAGGCAGACCTCACCGCACCGTTTGACGCGCATTGAAGCGACAGAAAATCAATGCTTTTGCCGTATGAATAGTCAAAGCCTTCGACGGTAACGTCCTCGAACCGGTGTGCGGCGGCGCAGATGATATATGCGGCGGAAACAAAGACCGCGTCGTTCCCGCAAAGCGAGGACGAGGCAAGCGAATCGAAAAATTCGCGGAAAGTCGATATGCGTCTGTATATTTCGGCTCCCGGCAAGGCGGAACGGTCAAGAAAAACAAGTTCTTTCGTGTCTTTGTCAAAATACAGACTTTTCATTTCGCTCTCCTTTCCGCTGGCGGTTTGTCAAATACGTTCTTACTGTCTGATATAATTTTACCATATATTTTTATCTTTTTCAATATCTACTTGCAAATTTTGATGTATTATGGTAATATGAAATAGGGTGATTTTATGGATAATTATTATTTCGGCAAGCCCGAAAAAACAACTTACGAATACAACGGACTCATCAAGGCAGCCGACTTTGAAAAAAAATACATCGTCGGCGACAATGACAAGTACATTTTCATCGACGCGGACAATCCCGTGTTCGATATGGGCGGCATCCTCCGTCCGTCTGAAAACCACGGCGAATACTACCGTATGGACGTTGCAAGACGCGACGAATACGTTGACGGTAAGGAATGGCTTTCGCGTCAGACGTCCGGCGGATGCATAAGATTTTTCACCGACGCAAAGGAGATCTCGCTTAAAGTGAAATACCGTGCCGTAAGTCTCGGTATGCACCATTTCTGCGACAGAGGCGTTTACGGTTTTGATATGTATACCGGCAGCGGCAGTGACAGAAAATACTGCGGCGCAATGATGCAGACCTTTGCCGACGACCCGAACGAAAACGAAAAAACTCTCATTCTTCCCGGTGAGCCTACGGAAGTTATGATCGAATTCCCGCTTTACGGCGGTATCGAAAAATTGGCGGTAGGTTTCCCCAAGGATGCCTCCGTTGCCCGTCCCGCACCGAGAAAATACAAACCCGTGGCGTTTTACGGCTCGTCGATCACGCAGGGCGGCTGCGTTTCGCGTCCCGGTTCTATGTATTCAAACATCGTCTGCCGCGCTCTCGACTGCGACAACGTGAACCTCGGCTTTTCGGGAAGCGCTTTCGGCGAACAGTTCTGCGCCGAATGGATAGCAAAAAGAGATATTTCGTGCTTCGTGATGGACTACGACTACAATGCCCGTTCCATCGACGAATTGCAGTCCACGCATCTGCCGTTCTATGAAACGGTCAGAAAAGCGCATCCCGACATTCCGGTAGTTTTCGTGACGCACCCGACGTTCTGGGAGACGAACGGAAACGACATCAAACGCGTGAACATCGTAAAAACGACTTACGAGCTTGCACTTTCCGGCGGTGAAAACGTGTATTTCGTCAACGGCTGCGAATTCTTCCCGTCGCCGATGAAGGATCTGTTCTGCGTGGACAACCTCCACCCGAACGATCTCGGTCATTACTATATGGCAAAAGCCATTTATCCCGTCGTAAAAGACGCTTTGAAAGGTTAAAACTATGCAGATAACGGACGAACAGAAGCACGCTTTTTGGGAGTTTATCAGGTATTGCGTGGTAGGCGGAACCGCGTTCCTTTTCGAGACCGGCACGCATCTGCTCCTATGGGCATTCATACTGAAAACCGAAACTCCGCTCAACACATTCATTGCGACTGCCGTGGGCTTTGTCGTGGGACTTATCGTGAACTATGTGCTTTCCATCCTTTGGGTGTTCACGACGAAAACACAGCAGAAGCAGGGCAAGACGGTAAAAGCGTTCCTCATTTTCACCGTGGTAGGTCTTGTGGGATTCGGACTGAAAGAGCTTCTTATGTATCTCGGAGCCGTCATAAGCGGCGTTCCGCTCGCTTCGTTCGGCGACAAGCCGATACCCTACTACGCCACCCATATAATTTCCGCCGGGATCGTCCTTATATGGAATTATATCGGCAGAAAGATATTTGTATTCAAAAAAGAAAACTGATTTACGGGAATTGTATTTATGTACGATATTTCAAAAATACGCAATTTTTCGATAATAGCGCATATCGACCACGGCAAATCGACTCTTGCCGACAGACTGCTTGAAATAACGAAAACCGTTTCCTCGCGTGAGATGGAAGACCGCATACTCGACAATATGGAGCTTGAACGCGAACGCGGCATCACCATAAAAGCAAGAGCGGTGAGATTTCTGTATCAGGCAAAAGACGGAAACGAATACGTTATGAACCTCATAGACACCCCGGGACACGTTGACTTCAACTATGAAGTGTCGCGTTCGCTCAAATCCTGCGAAGGCGCGCTGCTCGTCGTCGATGCGACTCAGGGCATCCAGGCGCAGACGCTTGCAAACGCTTATCTCGCCGTCGATGCCGAACTTGAAATAGTCCCCGTGGTGAACAAGATAGACCTTGCCTCGGCTGACGTCGATATGACCGTAAAGGAGATAGAGGACATACTCGGTCTTCCCGCCGAAGACTGCCCGAAGATCTCCGCCAAAAACGGCATAAATATCGAAGACGTGCTTGAAGCAGTCGTTAAAGAGATCCCTGCTCCGAAAGGCGATATGGACCGTCCGCTCGAAGCGCTCGTTTTCGATTCGTATTACGACAGCTACAAGGGCGTAATAGTTTATTTCCGCGTGATGAACGGCTCGATAGGCGCAGGCGACACGATAAGAATGATGCACACCGGTGCGGAATTCACCGTTGTGGAAACGGGTACTCTGTCGCCGCTGCAGCTGTCTCCGCGTGACAGACTGTACCCCGGTGAAGTCGGTTATTTCACCGCGTCGATAAAGAGCGTTGCCGAGACCGTCGTAGGCGATACGATAACGTCCGCCGTCACTCCGGCAAAAGAGCCGCTCCCCGGTTTCAAAAAATGCCTGCCGATGGTCTACGCCGGTATATATCCGGCTGACGGCTCGCGCTACGGCGACCTGCGCGACGCGCTTGAAAAGCTCCGTCTCAACGACGCGGCGTTCGTGTTCGAGCCCGAAACGTCTATCGCGCTCGGATTCGGTTTCCGCTGCGGCTTCCTCGGACTTCTTCATATGGAAATAATCGAAGAACGTCTTGAACGCGAATTCGACCTTGACCTTATAACGACGGCGCCCTCCGTCATATATCAGATAACCAAGACGAACGGCGAAACCGTTATGATAGACAACCCGACCAACTACCCCGTCGCCGAAGAGATCGCCGAATCCGCGGAGCCGATAGTCAAGGCATCGGTCATAACGCCCACCGAATACGTCGGCTCGATAATGGAGCTTTGCCGCGACCGCCGCGGTGTTTACCTCGGTATGAGTTATCTTGACACAAACAGAGCGGAGTTAAAATACGATATGCCGCTCAACGAAATAATATACGACTTCTTTGACGCGCTCAAATCGCGTTCAAAAGGTTATGCCTCGCTCGACTATGAACACAAGGGCTACGAGCCGTCAAAGCTCGTCAAGCTCGATATACTGCTCAACGGCGACATCGTGGATGCGCTTTCGTTCATCGTGCACGCCGACAAGGCGTACCCGCGTGCGCGCAAGATCTGTGAAAAGCTGAAGGACAACATCCCGCGTCAGTTGTTCGAGATCCCCGTTCAGGCGGCGATAGGTGGAAAGATTATCGCCCGCGAAACGGTCAAGGCGCTCCGCAAGGACGTGCTTGCCAAGTGCTACGGCGGCGATATCACGCGAAAGAAAAAACTGCTTGAAAAGCAGAAGGAAGGCAAAAAGCGTATGCGTTCTTTCGGCTCGGTGGAAGTCCCGCCCGAAGCGTTTATGGCGGTACTCAAATATGACGATGAGCAGTAACGGTCTTTCGCTTTACGTCCACTTCCCTTTTTGTGTAAAAAAATGCGCATACTGCGCGTTTTTTTCTGTTCCCGTGAACAGAGACGAAATATTCGACGCCTACACCGACGCCTGCGTGAGGAATATATCATCTGTTCCGAAAAGTGAGATATCGACGATCTATTTCGGCGGCGGCACTCCGACCGTCATCGGAGAAAAGCGCCTTTGCAGGGTGCTTGACGCGATATATTCGTCTCACAGCGTATCGCTTGGTGCCGAAATAACCGTCGAAGCAAATCCGGGTACCGTCACGCCGGACGGGCTGAAAGCGCTAAGCGAAAACGGAGTGAACAGACTTTCGCTCGGGCTTCAGTCGGCAAACGACGAAACGCTTAAGCGTCTCGGCAGGATACACGACAGACGAAAGTTCTTTGACTGCTACAACGACGCTTCAAGATATTTTGACAACATTTCGGTGGACGTTATGTTTTCTCTGCCGGACGACGATCCGTCACCCACGTTTGAAGCGGTGAAAGAGTTGTCTCCGAAGCATATTTCGGCGTATTCGCTCATCCTCGAAGAAAACACGCCGCTTTTCAACGACCGGGCAAAGTACGTTTTTCCGTCGGAAGACGAAGAAGAACGTCAGTATGAACTCCTCTGCTCCGCTTTTTCCGATTACGAACACTATGAAATATCGTCGTTTGCAAAAAAAGGCTATGAGTCGCGCCACAACAGCGCGTATTGGAAGCGGAGCGAATATATCGGTATCGGTGCGGCTGCCCATTCTTTTTGGAAAAACAGACGGTTTTCGTACCCTAACGATATAGACGGCTTTATAAAAAGCGACGTTTTCCCGCACTTTACGGATTTTGAAACGGCTCACGAAATCACTGCCGACGAAGCCGAAGAAGAACGCATCCTCCTCGGTCTGCGTCTTGCCGAAGGCGTTTCTCTTGACGAAACGATGATGAAGCAAGCCGAAAAATTCGTTTCGGCAGGATATGCGGCGATAAATAACGGTGTTTTTGCCCTCAACGAAAAGGGCTTCAGAATTTCAAACTACATTATTTCGGATCTTCTTGCCGTGAAAGGACAATGAATTATGATTCTTGATATTGATGAACTGCGTTCCATTACGAAAGGCGCTGTGAGCGTAAAGGAAAAAGACGGCTATTTCGGATTTTTCCGCTTTACCGATACTCAGTCGCTTTCCTATAAAAACGACGGACTCGGTGATTTTTATATGAAAACGTTTGCGACGTCCGGTGTGAGGCTCGCGTTTGCGACAGATTCAAAGCGCATAGCGTTCGACTACCGCACGTCTATCGGCTCAAGCAGATATTACGGATATTTCGACGTGTATGTCAACGGCGTTATGACTTGTCATTTCGGGCTTCCCGATGCGACTGTTTGCGAAAGCAAAGCGGAAATAGTGCTTGACGGAAGCAAAAACTATGTGGAAATATATTTTCCGTGGTCGAGAAAAACGGAAATAAAGAATTTTGAACTCGACGGGAGCTTTGAAGCGATAAACAGAAGCAGAAAGATGATCTGCTACGGCGACTCGATAACTCAGGGTTACGACGCGCTCTATCCGTCGCTTTCCTACGACGCGATAATTTCAAGGCTGCTCGACTGCGACACGCTCAACAAAGGCATCGCCGCAGACGTGTTCTACCCCAAGATAATAGAAAAAGAGTGTCCTTCGCCGGATATCGTCACCGTCGCATACGGTACGAACGACTGGTCGAAGACACCGTACGAGCGTTTTGAAACGAACTGCAGGAGCTTTTTCGCGGCTTTGCGTGAAACTTTCCCCGAAAGCGTTATTTTTGCGATAACGCCGATATGGCGCGCCGACCACACCGACGAAAAGAAGATGGGCTTCATCGCCGACGAGCTTGACGATAGGATGAGAAAGATATGCGAAGGCATAAAGGATATCACCTTCATCAACGGCTGGCATCTCACGCCGCATATCCCCGATTTTTATTCCGACAAATATCTGCACCCGAACGACCTCGGTTTTTCGGTCTATGCAAGAAACCTTTATGAAAAAATGAAAGAAAGCGGGAAGATATGAGAAGTCCGGAAGAAATGCTTTTTCTTATAAAAAGCGTCGCCGAAAAGGACGAAAAAGTCAGAAGCGTCATCATCAGCGGATCGAGAACGAACGCCGATTGCCCGAATGACGTATATCAGGATTTTGATATCGTGTATCTCGTGACCGATATTTCGCCTTATCGGGACAACGACAAATGGATAGAAGCGAATTTCGGTCGTCCCATCCTTATGCAGAAGCCCGAAAGTATGTCGCTCATTCCGCCCGACAATAACGGAAATTTTGTGTATCTGATGATATTTTCGGACGGAAACCGCATTGACCTTACGGTAACGGAAAAATTCGTCCTGCCTGACGGAGAGCCTGCGTATATCCTGCTTGACAAAGACAACGCTTTGCCGGGAATAAAAGCAGATCCCGCGTATTGGTATGTGAAAAAGCCTTCGCAGAAGGAGTTTGACGACTGCGCCAACGAATTTCACTGGTGTCTTAACAACGTCGCCAAAGGCATCGCACGCGACGAAGTCCCGTACGCTATGGAAATGCTGAATACCTGCGTCCGTGATATGCTCGTAAAAATGATATCGTGGTATATCGGTGCCGAACACGGTTTCGGCGTATCGGTCGGCAAATGCGGAAAGTATTTCAAAAAATATCTGCCGCCCGAAATGTACAGTCAGTACATAAGCACATATACGGCGGCATCTCCCGAAGCTATGTGGTCTTCCGCTTATACGATGATAAGCCTTTTCGGCAACACGGCAAGAAAAACGGCGATACTCCTCGGATACGTTTACAACGAAGCCGAAGAAAACGGCATCATCGCGTATATGGATATGGTAAAAAACGGGCTTATATAAAGACAAAAGCACTTTCCCTTCTTTCGGGCAAGTGCTTTAACTTTTTTATTCGGCGGGCATAAAATAGAACCATCTGCCGTCCGTCTTTACGGCGTAGGAAGGAAAATCGAATTTGCGTACACCGTTTGCAAAAACGGTTATTTTTACATAGGCAAATCCTTCAATGACCGTTTCGGTGTCCTCGGTACGGTATTTTTCGATAAGTGAAGCGAACATCGCCTCGTTTTCGCCGATAACGTAAGTGTCAACGAGCGAATACGAAAGATCAACGTCCTCGTATATCGAGCGTGTGGAATCGTAAAGGCGGTCGAGATAGTCCTTGAGCGGCTCGTCGGACGGGTTGCGGTATTGAAGCCGCGCAATATTGTAACCGGAGGAAAAACGCAGCATCCCGCCAGCGTCGCCCTCCATAGAAGCGCGTTCGTAAGACCAGACCGCGTCCACGGGATCGTCGCCGCCCTGCGTTGTGACTTCCTTGATTATGAGGAACGCACCTATGCAGACCAGCAGCAGAGCCAGCGTGAGAAGGGACACATAGAGTTTTTTATTCATTTGGTATTGAGAGTTCCGGGCGCGATATCTGCCGTGCCGTCGCAGTTCACGGCGTCACCCTTGGCGTGAGCGTTGACGATGCCGCTCACTATCGTGACATTCTGCGTCGCCTGCAAAGCGTCATCGGAAGAAGTGATGGTGATATCGGCGTCTTCGATATAGATAAAGCCCTTTCCTTCGTCTTCTTCGTTGGTGGTCTTGATGCCGTCGTCGCACTGCGAAACGGTTATCTTGCCGCCTCTTATCGTAACGGAGTCATTTCCCTTTATTGCGTTGTTCTTGGAGCTTATCACAAGAGTCGCGCCGACGATCTTGAGGTCGTCCTTGGTGCATATACCGTTGTTTGCCTTTGTGGTAACGGTCAAAGTGCCGCTTCCGTTGATCGTAAGGTCGTCCTTGGAGAACAGGCAGGCGTTAGGCTCTTCGTCGGCGTTGTCGTAGGTATATTTGCCGCCGTCGGTGAGCTTGTTTACGGTTCCGTCCGCAACGGTGACCGAGACCTTATCGGCGGATTTCACCCAAATGGGAGCGGACGAATTGCAGTGGATGGAAGCGTTTTTGAGGATGATATGAACTTTCTCGGTCTTATCGACTTCGACTATTACCTGACCGCCCGTCATTTCGCCGGTGAAGACGTAAGTGCCTTCGGAAGTGATATTGAACACCTTTTCGCTCTTCTGACCGCCGCAGTCGAACGTGGTGCCGGACATATTGACCGTCTTGGCGTTTTCGTCTTCTTTTGTGTTGAGATCGAACTTGCTGAATCTGTCGTCAGGCTGTGCTTCGCTTGATTCGCTTTCGCCGCTTACGTCGGGAGACGCGCTTGTTTCGGCTGTCTTTGACGTTTCCGCAGCCTTTGAGGTTTCGGACGACACGTTGGTTTCGCCGTTGCCGGATGTGCAGGCGCAAAGCGAAAGAATGAGAACGAGAGCAAAAAATACGATAAGCGTTTTTTTCATATTCGGTATCTCCTTTTTGTAAATTATGATACGCAGACCTTAAACTCTGCTTAAAGTATTGGTACGAAAAAAGCCCCCGAGAAAATCGGAGGCTTGATGGAGCTGATGACGAGATTCGAACTCGTGACCTCATCCTTACCAAGGATGTGCGCTACCACCTGTGCCACATCAGCAAATAAACGGCACTAAGACCGTTCATCAGTGCGGAATACACCGCGTTATTCGTTTACTCCTTAAAGCCACTCTTACACCGTTTGCACGCCGTGTAAACACCCCGGAGTAAAAATTGGAGCGGATTACGGGGTTCGAACCCGCTACCTCCACCTTGGCAAGGTGGCGCTCTACCAAATGAGCTAAATCCGCATCTTTGGATTATCCGGTGTGGTGCCTCCGGTCGGAATCGAACCAACGACACGGAAATTTTCAGTCTCCTGCTCTACCAACTGAGCTACAGAGGCATAAACACCGGATAATCTTTTGGCGATCCGAAGGGGACTCGAACCCCTGACCTCTGCCGTGACAGGGCAGCGTTCTAACCAACTGAACTACCGGACCGTTTCTGTGTGCCTCACCGGCAACACGCATATAATACCACATTGTATCGAAAAAAGCAATAGTTTTTTGAAAAAAAGTCAAAACTTTTTTCGCGCTCTTTTTCTCCTTATATTTCAACGTTTTTTCGACATTTGGAAATATTATAATGTCTAACGTGAGAAAACAGAGCTGATTTTTGGATAAATTTTGTTAAAATCAGCCCTGTTTTGTATGGGATCTTACTTCGTTACGTTGAACGTATAAGTGACCGTCTTCGGCTCGCTCACTCCGTCAAAGACAGATATGACAAGCGTATCTTCGCCGAGGAAGCCTTTGAGAGACGTATAGTTTATCTTGCCGGATGTAGTTATTCTGAACGTGCCGTATACGGGTGACGTCAGTATGCGGTACTCTACGCCGTCAAGCGACGGTATTTCTATCGCGGCACGTTTGCCGTGCTGTATATCGACTTTGGTATCGGCGAAAGCGGAAAGGTCGCTTCCCTTCGGCTTGCCGAACGACTCGTCGAGTTTGCCCTTGGCGTATGCGTAGGTATCTTCGTAAACGCTTCTGTCCTCATCGCTCTTTGCGTTGCACGAGCCTTCGAACGCACCGGGAACGCTGCCCTGATAATACATCTTGATCGAATCGATGTGACCGTTGTCGTAGGATGTTTTAAGGTAATCGCGGTATATCGTCCTTGCGTCCTCGCTCGTATAGTCTTCAATCTCTATTTCAACGCACATACCGTATATCTTCGCTATCTCGGCAGTGGTCTGAAGACGTGTTCTGTCCACGTTGTAGAACATTGCGTTCGGCTGCAGGCAGGCTATGTCGAAGCCGACTTCTTTCCATCTCCAGCTGCCGTAAGCGCTGTAATACGGGCACCACGACGAGAGCAGACCGATCGAATGAACGTACTCGTTAAAGCCCTTGATGATCTTCACGTCAAAGGCGATATTGTCTTCCTTGATGTGCTCGCTTTCCCAATAGAAGCCGAGGAAACTGAGGTTTTCGTAATTCTTTTCGTTGAAGCGTCTCACGCACTCGTCAGCCTGCCATTTGAGGAAAGCAATCGCTTCATCGCTCTTGGTCATCTTCTTTCCTTCAAAGACGTCGCCGGATACGGGGCATGTCACCGCGAGCCAGATGCCGACTTTTTCGTCTTTGCCGAGAGTTTTGTTTATTTCGCCCTTTACCTTGTTGAGAGCGTCAAGGTTCAGCCCGTCGTAGAACATTTCGTCAAGGAAGAAATTATATCCGTCTTTCTTTTCGGCGACGTCGCAGGTGCCGCCTCTGAAGCAAAGCGAGACGGAATCCATAAAGGTGTCGGTCACCTTGCCGTCCTTATCGACGTAAGCAAGATATCTGAGCGCGGAATCTTCGTCGATCACGCATCTGTCTGTGCAATGTACGCCGTAGCCGTCGGTAATGCTCGCAAACAGAATGTTCTCGGCTCCGATATCTGCGGGATCGGGATATCTGCCCATCACTATTTCTTTGTCATATTCCGCTTTTACGGCGCCTGCGGCGTTCTTTTTGCCGTAAACTTCAAATTCGTCCATATAGACGGAACTGCCCATAGAGTTGAACGGCACGGTCTGGAAGGTTATACGGACGTAGCGCGCTTCGTATGTCTTTTTGGTTTCGGCTTCGTAAGTCCATATATAAGGCTTGTTCTCGTAGAACATACCGCTTTCCTCGGCGCTGACGGTGACCCATTCTTCGCCGTCGCAGCTTATGGAAACGTATGCTGCGGGAGGAGCGGCAACGCCGGTGCCTTTCATATTGAGGAAAGTCGCCTTGAAGCCGGTAAGTGCCATTTTGTATTTGAGGTCGATGACGATATGGCGTCCGCCGCCTCTTGTGAAGCGTACCCACGCGGTATCGTCGTAATGCTCACGGGAGTGATATTTGCCGTCGATGAGCTTTGCGATGTCGCTTGCCTTGCCCTGATTGACGGTAGTCTTTGATATCGGATCGAAATGCTTTGCGTGGACGGTGACGCCGTCGAGGGATGCAAGGTTGATGACGTCGTTATAATCGGCATCGTTCGTATTCTTCCAATAGCCGTAGTCGGTCTTATCGAGAGAATAGGAATAAAAATCGTAGTAATAATCGGGATCGTCGTTTACCG
>JAZUKE010000101.1:0-4096 GCA_045643125.1 Eubacteriales bacterium | reverse complement strand
TTTGATTTTGTAATGAGATGTTCACAATTGTAGTGTATAATATAATGGTTTTTTGTAAGAAGCCCAAAGAATGGAGAATGTGTTATGGACGTTTATAAGAATTTAAAGAAAAGTACAAAAGCTGGGTTGATTATCTCGCTTGTTCTGATTGCAATTGGACTTGTACTCGGAATCTATTCGCTTGCAGTCGGTTTCTCTGGAAGAAATATCGGTATTCAGCTACATATCGTTATAGTCCTGATAGAGTACCTGCTTGTTGCCTTCTATGCGCTTTGGGGTTATAGAAAACCACACAGCAATATGCTAAGATATGCGATGTTTGCTTTTGGCTTTTTATGTATGTATAAATTCTTTGTGCCCGGAAAGCCGGTTACTGCAAACATTGAGTATATTGCAAATGCTTGCATAGTCTTGGCTGCTTTACTAATTGTTTTCATAAGTGGCAGACTAAGCAAAATAGATAAGAATAAGATCATCATGATTGTTGTTGGAATATTACTTGTAGCAAATATCATATTGATGAGACTCACACGAGAAACATTTAGTTTTAGTTCATTTGTCAGATCGCTGTCTTTGCCAGTCTGTTGGGCAGCTCTTTGCTCTGCCTACACCGCTCGTTTTGAAGAACATAAAGCCGCAGGGCTTGCGGACAAGCAGGATGCTTGAATCAGGAATCTAAAAATATAACATAAAAGGAGACTTTCAAAATGGAAACGAAAAACAATCTCAAAAAGGGGACAAAAATCGGACTGATCATTATGACGGTTCTGCTCCTCGCTTCATTCGTCATTACGGTAATGGGTTTCATGCGTCCCAGCACCACGGCTCCGTTGGTCAAAAACGCACAGATCGCCGCCAATCTCTTGACGATGGTATTGACCGCCGTTTACGCATTTTGGGGTTACAAAAAACCGCACGGTAATTCGCTCCGTATAACATTTCTGCTTTTCGCCGCATTCACAGCGGCTCGTCTCGTCATCCCTCGTTCCCCCATCGGCAACGAAACCCTCCGCTATATCGCAGAAGGTACATTGGCCCTTTCGGCAATCCTTATCTCGTATATGGGCGGCAGATTACATAAGATTAAAAAGAATAAAATCCTCATCGCAGTTGTGGCAGTTCTGCTCTTTGCATCTTCGTTGATCGTCGTCACCAGTTTCCCTGAATTCAACTTTATGCGCTGTGTCAGCAACATGACGCAGGTCATCTGCTGGATCGCACTCAGCATTTCTTACCTTGCCCGCTTTGAAGAACACAGAGCCGCAGGGCTTGCGGACAAGGCGGACGTGGAAAACGGATCCGGAAAATAAATTTTTAAAACCGTTGTTGCCACCGTTCCTTTTGCATTGTATGAAGAGACGTAAGAGTAAAGAAAAAAGGAGAAGTTTCAATGGAAAACAAGAGAGAATTGAATAACGAAGAACTCGAACAGGTCGTGGGCGGTTTTGAGTATTGCGTCGACGAGAAAGGCCGATACATATTTACGATACCGGCGGGCGAGTCTGCCGATGAAGCGATCGATGCTTGCTCCCGGATGTTTAACTGCTACGGCTACCTTCCGCTGCTCAAAGCTGCCGCCACTCTTAACGCAGAGAACATGATCCACCGGGAGCGAAAGATGATCGTCGTTGTCACGGTGATCCAGGATCCCGGAGGTGCGGGCCACGTTCCGTCTACGGATTACTTCGTTCACGACGTGCTTTGTATGGCAAGCAGATGAGAGAAGAACGGCGAAAGGAGACGTTCCGATGGAAGACAAGAAAGAACTGAGCAGCGAAGAACTCGAACAGGTCGCCGGCGGTGAACTTCCTCAGGGTGTCGAACTCGGAACCTACGAATATACGATCCCGGCGGGCGCGTCCGCAAAAGGCGTGATCGATACCTGTTACAGAAAGTTTCAATGTTACGACAACTGTAAATTCGTCAGAGCGTTGGCACGGCTGGACTCGGCAGATATGATCCTTTTCAATCGAAAGATGACCGTCGTTGCGGAAAAGGTCAGCGTCCCCGAAGGGAATGGCATTCCGGCACATTCCTTTTACAACATCCGGAATGTGCTGGCTTCAAGGGACTGCTGACCGAAGGGTGCCGACACCTTTCTTTATCATTTTGATGATAATAATAACTACATAAAAGGAGAATTTCAAAATGGAAACTTACAAGAATCTCAAAAAAGGTACGAAGGTTGGGCTGATCGTTTCGCTCGTTCTTGTCGCGCTGATCTTCGTTTCGTCGCTCATGGGCTTGATCAACGATCATCAGACCGTGGAGGCGATCAAGATCTCGCAGATCGCCGCCAACTTTGCTACGGTGGTCATGATCCTTTACTATACGCTCTTCGCCTACAAAAAGCCGCACGGCAATTCGCTGCGCAACATCTTCGTGATCACCTCCGTGCTGATCATCGCAAGACTGATCCTCCCGCACTGTCATATTGAAAACGGTGTTTTGAGATACGCGGCCAAGAGCGGATTCGGTCTGGCTGCCGCTCTGATCGCGTTCGTCGGCGGACGGCTCCACAAGATCGAGCAAAACCGGATTTTGATGATCGTCATCGGCGTTTTGCTCCTGGTTCCTGCCGTCATTGTCGCCTCAAGTTTCCCTGAATTCATCTTCATGCGCGCTGTCAGCAGTATGGCGCAACCGATCGGCTGGCTGGCGCTTTCCCTCGCCTACGTCGCCCGCTATGAAGAACACAAAGCCGCAGGGCTTGCGGACAAAGCCGACGTGGAAGAAAAGTAATTTTTTATTTTGTCAAACTTAAAAGGAGACTTTATCATGGAAACCTATAAGAATCTCAAAAAAACCACGAAGATCGGACTGATCGTTTCGGCGGTGCTGATGCTTGTTGTGCTTGTCGCCGGTGTTATCGGTGCCGTTCAAGCGTTTATCGCCGGAAGAACCACGACGGCGATCTTTACGGTAACAGACGTTATCATGGGTGTGCTTGTTTTGTTTTATGCGTTCGTCGGATACAAAAAGCCGCACGGTAATCTGCTGAGATATGTATTTTTTGCATTTGCGATCTACCTTGCGCTTCAAGCAACGCTTGACATTGCAAGCAAGAGCTTTTATATTGTCGGTGATGCGGGCGTCCTTGCGGCATTACTTCTTTCTTACGTCGCAGGCAGACTGAATAAAATCAAGAAAAACATATTCATCTTGCTTTTTGTCGGACTTCTTATTTTAGCAAGAGTAATCGTGAATTGTGTGACGTTTCCCGGCTCGTTCGGTTTCTTCAACGTTTTCGGTTGTATGACCTCCATTATCATCTTTGCCGCTCTCGGCTTCGCCTACGTTGCACGTTATGAAGAACACAAAGCTGCAGGGCTTGCGGACAAGGCAGACGCGAAAGAAAATTGATTATCAAAAAACATAAAAGGAGACTTCAAAATGGAAACTTACAGAAATCTCAAAAAAGGGACAAAGATTGGGCTTGTTATTGTAATGGCATTAGTCATTATCGGCATAGTAAACTCTGTTTTGAGTGCTATTGTTCCGGCAAACAGAACTGAACCAAATGTTATTGTTCATTGGGTTTCGGATCTTTTATTATATATACTTGTTGCGGTATATACCTTCATCGGCTACAAAAAACCACACGGAAATGCTTTAAGAATCACATTCTTTATATTTTCAATGTATATTTTGGCAAACAGTATTATTCCAAGTCCCGGTATTGAAGGTGGCAAAGCTATTTTGCTTCGATCTTTAGAAGGATTTTCCGCATTATTAATTGCATATCTCAGCGGAAAATTGAATCGTATAGGAAAGAATAAAATTATTATGATATTTACCGATGTACTCTTGCTTGCAAGCAGTATAATTATTATTTCTGCCTTTCCGTCTAATATCATCAGAATTCTTGGAGTTCTTGCAATGCCAATCCTTTGGACTGCTCTTTGCTTCGCCTATACCGCTCGCTATGAGGAACACAAAGCTGCGGGGCTGGATGATTAATAAAGGTAATGCAGAATGAAGTATTATTTTCATATTCAAGGCAATAAGTTTATTGATTTCAAGCCGTCGTATATTATTGAAAATGAGTGCCGTCAGGTCGTTTATGAAATTCAAACCTTAAAATTACCGCTACTGG
>JAZUKE010000100.1:0-5220 GCA_045643125.1 Eubacteriales bacterium | reverse complement strand
CTTGCACACTGGGGATATTATGACATATCCGAAGCGTACAAGTCTCTGCACTAATTATGATTGAACCGCCGTGTACCGAACGGTACGCACGGTGGTGTGAGAGGTCGGTCACTCAACTAATGGGTGACATCCTACTCGATTACTTCAGCGGTTTCTTTTGTAAGGTTTTTCATCCAGTTGTAGCGCCGTATCTTGAAGAACGCGACGACGCATTTGAAGATCTGGTCAAGCTTGAGGCAGAAGAAGACCACCCAAACGGGAGCGCCGAGGAGAGACGCGGCTATAGAGATCGGAAGCACCACGCAGAAGATCGCAACGGTGTCGTTCTTGAAAACGAAACTGACGTCGCCGCCCGATTTGACAAGCCCGAACAGCGATCCGCACTGATAGCAGGAGCCGATGCACGTTATGCTCAGCACGGTGATGAACTGACGTGAATACCCGACCGCTTCTTCCGATATATTATAAAGCGAAATGAACGGATTTTTAAGTAGCGTGAAGCAGGCGCTCACGACAAGTCCGAGCAAAAACAGCGACATCTGCACCGTGTTTGAGTATTCGCGTATGCGCTGCGTTTCGCCGGAGCCGACCTTTGTTCCGATAACGACGCCTATCGCGCCCGCAAGTCCGTTGAGCGCCACATACATCATATTGTTCAACGTATTTGCAAGGCTGACCGCGGTAATGACCGGCTCGGTATAGTGACCGAGGATAAGGCTGTTCGCCGCAAGATTCGTTCCCCACACAAGCTGACCGGCGATAAGCGGCGTGCCGTATTTGATGAAGTCGCGGAGCAGTCCTTTGTCTATATGGCGGAGCATAGTAAAGCGGTAATGCAGTTTTTTGTCGATATAGCGGACGTAAATGAATATTATCGAAAATTCGCAGAGTCTCGAAATAAGCGTTGCGAGCGCCGCGCCCCTTACGCCCATTTCCGGGAATCCGAATTTGCCGAATATGAGCAGATAGTTCAGTCCGACGTCGATGACGAGAGAGCAGGACGAGACCGCCATACCGATGAACGCCGATTCGACGCTGCGCATAGAAACGATGAGCGCCTGCGTCATACAGAAGAACACATACGAATAGCAGAGGAACGAAACGTAATACACTCCGTTCGTGATAACGTCGGATTCGTTCGTGAAAATGGAAACGACGCCTTTGGTGAAAAACGTGGTGACTACGGTAAACGTAAGTCCGATCCCGAACGATATCCAAAAGCCTATCGAAACTATCTTCTGTATGCTTTTTATATCGCGTTTGCCCCAATACTGCGAGGAAATGAGGAGTATGCCCGACTCGATGCCGGCATTGATGACCTGCAGCACCGTCTGTATCTGGTTGCCGATGTAAACGCCCGAAACGGCGCTGTCGCCGAGCCTGCCGATCATAAGGTTGTCGGCAAGACCTACCGAAAAGGTAATGAGGTTTTGCAGTACCATCGGGATCGCAAGCAGGATTATCGTCTTGTAAAAGTTTTTATCGCGTGTGAAAAGCATTTTATCGCCTTATTTCTTTTTCAGATATTCGGTATATTCTTCAAGGCACATACCTTTTTCGTGCATTTCGGTCGCGGCTTCCCTGCCGACGAATCTGAAATGCCACGGCTCCCATTCAACTCCGGTTATCGCTTCTTTTGCCTTTTCGTATCTCAGAATAAAGCCGAAGCGGTAGCAGTTTGAAGCAAGCCATTTGGCTTCCGGCGTTTCGCCGAACGACTGCATCGCCGAGCCGAGGTTGTGCATATCGCAGCAAAGTCCGGTCTGGTGTTCGCTGCATCCGGGTTTCATCGAATAGGTGAGCGTTTCCTGCTCGGCGCGTTCACGCGACCACGACGGATGTGCTGACATTTCCTGCTCGGTATACATATCAAAAAGCTGTTTCTGGTACGCGGCAGAGCGGTATGCGCTCGTTATGGTGACGTTCGTATCCTTGCCGTAATATTTTGCTTCCGCCATCATCGCTTCAAGCGCCATTTCCGCGGTGTAAACGAGCTTCTGATCGGCGCGTCCGTCCTTGCGCGTATATTTTGATACGACCATATTTTCGGGAACGTAGTCCATATCGAGCGGATGCGTGAGGTTTACGAGGAAAAGATAATCGTCGCCCGGTTCGATATATTCAAGGTACGGCTCAATGTCTATCGCGTATTTCACGCCGACACGCTCTTCGTAAGTTTTTTTGGGAACTTCTTCGCTCGGTTCTTCGCTTGGCTCTTCGCTTGGTTCTTCGCTCGATTCTTCGTGGACCGGCTTTGATTCTTCAGTCGTTTCTTCTTCGGAAACCGTTTCTTCAAACGAACTTTCTTCGGAAGCAGAAGCGGGATCGCTTTCTTCGGGTACACTTACGTTTTCGATAACCTCGCTTTTGCTCTGCTCGGTGACAGAGGAAAACTCGGCTTTGCTTTCTTCGGTATTGCCGTTTTTTCCTTTTTTTATGACTGCCGCGGCGCCGATAAGCAATGCGCTCGCCGCCACAAGGGCGACCGCTGCCATAACTGTGCCGTTATTTTTTCTTTTGCCGTTCTGCATAAGGTGCCTCCGTTATTTGTGGAAATATTCGTCAAGGAATTCTTCGGGAATGAATTTCTGTATCGTTTTGATAAGGTTTTCTTTGGTGAATTCGCCGCCGATAAGCGTCGTGCCGTGTGCCTTTTCGTAGGTCGTGCGGATATAGTGCTTTGACGCAAGCTCTTCGGTGTAGTCCTTGAGATAGTAGATAGTGTGGTGGCGGTAGCCGGAGTCGGAGCTGTTGAGGCTCGGCGACTTGTCGTACTGCGTGACTATCGGGACGTATTCGATGTTTTCAAGCGTGATCTTTCCCGTTTCTCCGTCCTTGACGATGTCCATACGAAGCATACCGCCGAGCATATTCAGTCCGTTCAGCATACCCGAAACGAAGTTGCCGAGCGAATAGACCACAAGCGTTTTGTGACCGCTGTCGTTCGTCTGCCATTCGACGGGCTGAACGCAGTGAGAGTGCATACCGATAACGGCGTCAACGCCAAGCTCGGTGAAAAGAGCCGCATATTTGCGCTGCAGCGAATTGGTGTAGTAGCTGTCCTCGTCGCCCCAATGAGCGGAAACGAAAACGAGGTCTGCTTTTTCGCGGGCGATCTTATACTGACGGCGTATGAGGGTTTCGTTGAAATAGGGGATATAAGTGGAAGCCGACGATTTGAGCGTGATGCCGTTCGTGTCGTAGGTGTAGGAGAGCCACGCTATCTTCACGCCGTTGTATTCGTATATCACTACGTCGTCAACGGAGGCTTCGTCTTTGTAATAACCGATCACCGTGCCGCCGCGTTCAGTATAGAATTTGCTGCAGTTGATAAGGTATTTGTCGTTGCCGGAATCGAGCATATGGTTGTGCGCGACGTTGAAAACGTCAAATCCAAGCTCGACAAGATAGTCGCCCATCGCTTCGGGAGAGTTGAACTGCGGGTAGCCGGAAATGCCGTTTTCGTTGCCGCCGATGAGCGTTTCGCAGTTGATATACGAAATGTCGGCGTTTTTGATCTCTTTGGCGACAAAACGGTAGGTGTCGGAAAAATCGTATTTTGCAGTCGCAAGCGGCGAATAGACGGGATCTTTCCCTGCTTTTTCGGCAGCGGAAACGATCGCGCTGTAATAGATCGACGGATGGATGAGGTTGTCGGGGCAGGCAAGGAAGCTGATGACCGTATCTTCGGGTACGGGAGGAGCAGAGGGCTCCTCGGAAACTTCCGGTTCGCTGCTTTCTTCTGCCGTACTTTCTTCGTCCTTGCTTTCTTCGGCAGCACTCGGTGCCGGATCATCTTCCGATTCCTCCGGCGAAGAAGCTTCGGTATCAGACGATCCTTCCGATGACGTATCGGAAACCGTCTTTGATTCTTCTGTCGGGATGGATATTTCGATCTCGCTTGCGCTGCTTTCAGCTGCCGACTCGTTTACGTCTATCCCTACGTCAACATTGAGAGCCTGTATCAGTATGAGAGATACCACCGCGATAGCGAGAAATACTGTCAAAACAATCAGAAAACCGTTCTTCTTCATAATGCTGTCCTTTACAAATTTTTTCAGTTTATTATAAATCATTTTCCATGAATAATCAAGAGCAAATTGTTACAATGATGTGTAAACTTATGGCGTTGTCTTTGGAGAAGAAAAAACCTTTTGGCGAAAAAACTCAATTTTTTTCAAAAAAGGTATTGACAATCAAGAACTGCTATGATATAATCTCTTTCGTTGTCAAGAGCCGGCGTGCTGGTGTGGCTCAATGGCAGAGCAGCTGATTTGTAGACAAACTTGCATCTCTGTTTGGAAACTTACAGATGAACATCCCGCTAACTCGGGGAAAGCTAAGGGCGGTGCGATCGTATTTAAGTATCGTCTATGATAATCCCGAACTAAATTGAAAGATCACAAGGTCTTTCATAAATGCGTAGAGACTATATACGGGAATCCTAACGTCTATTTGACTATGGGTATGAGATAGTCCGGACCACGATGCGAAAGCAATGCGGTGAAGAATCAGCAGGTTGGGGGTTCGACTCCCTTCACCAGCTCCAACAACTTAATATTTATCGGGATGGGGGAATTCCCGAGTGGCCAAAGGGGACAGACTGTAAATCTGCTGGTTTTCACCTTCGGTGGTCCGAATCCACCTTCCCCCACCAACAAAAAAGTCTCTTTTGTCTACCGACAAAAGAGGCTTTTTTGAATGAAGCGCACCTGCGGCGCATGAAAAATGAAGCATGGCTGCGCCATATGAAGCGTGCCTTCGGCACACGGAAAGGTTAGTGTGCGCTTCGCTTCATGCGAGCGCAAGCGAGTGCTTCATGGCGGCAAAGCCGCCGCTTCATGTTTGCATAGCAAACGCTTCATTGACAGACCTTTGCATTTATGCTATTTTTTATTCGGAAGGTGGTACAGATATGCCAAACGATAAACTTGCGGAGCAATCTATGGATTTTTCCGTATTGATCATCAATCTCGTAAAATCCTTGAAAGAACAGCGGGAAAGCATTATCTCAAACCAGATCGGCAGAAGCGGAACGTCTATCGGTGCCAATATCCGTGAGGCAAAATATGCACACGGGACAGCGGATTTTATTTCAAAAATGCAGATTGCACTGAAAGAGGCGAATGAAACCGGCTATTGGTTGGAATTGCTTTTCAAAACCAATTATATAAACGAGGAGCAATACAATTATCTTGAATCAAAATGCAAATCACTTCG
>JAZUKE010000099.1:0-17207 GCA_045643125.1 Eubacteriales bacterium | reverse complement strand
GATTTTCCACCATCCTCCGTGAAGCGGTCAAATCCGTTGATACCGCTATGCAGATAGTCGTCGTAAACGTCTATACGGGTATGGGAAGCGCTGCGGGTGCAGCCATCGACTCGCTTTCGATAAAAGGCGTTGTCGGCTCCGTTGCGGGCGACGATACCCTCATAGTCATCACCAAAACTCCCGAGATCGCCGAGGAAGTCAGCACTTACATAAAAAACGCCATAAAATAAACGATTACATTTAAGTAAAAGAAAGCGTGATCCGATGCTTTTGAATCTGTATGTCGAAAACATAGCACTGATAAAAAAACTGAATATCGACATATCCGAAGGCTTCACCGTACTCACGGGCGAGACCGGCGGCGGTAAATCCATAATCATCGACAGCCTTTCTCTGCTTTGCGGCGGCAGAGGCGACAAGAGCCTTATCCGCACGGGCGAGGACAGCGCGACGGTCGAAGGCGTGTTTTCCGCTGACGTTTCTGCTCTCGGCGATGATGCGGAATACGCCGACGAAGACGGAAACGTCACCGTATACCGCAGGATAAGCACCGACGGCAGAAGCGTATGCAGGCTCGGCGGCAGGACTGTGCCCGTTTCAAAACTCAAGAGCTTTATGGATACTATGCTCAATATCCACGGTCAGCAGGACACGCAGTCGCTTTCCGACGTTTCAACGCATATAACGCTGCTCGATTCCTACGCCGGAAACAATGAACTTTTTGATTCATATAGCGAAATATACGCTCTGTACCGCGGACTTTGTTCGGAGGTCGAAAAGCTCGAAAAGATAAGCGAGGACAAGCTCATCCGCCTTGACGTGATAGATTTTCAGATAAAAGAGCTTGAGAACGCGTCGATAAAACCCGGTGAAGAGGAAAAACTCGAAAGCGAAAAGAACGTACTCGCCAATTACGAAAAGATAATGAACGGCGTCAGAACGTCGTCCGAATCGCTCGACGGCAGGGAATCGGCACTTTCAAAGATCAGAAAAGCGTGCGACGCATTGTCGAGGATAGAAACCTATCTTGACGGCGCTGCCGATTACATAAAACGGCTCGAATCGTGTACCTACGAGATAAGCGATATCGTTTCTTCGCTCAAAGGAAGTGTCGAAACGGAATACGATTCGCCGGACAAGCGTATAGATGAAATAGAAGACAGGCTCGTCACCATATCAAGGCTAAAACGCAAGTACCGTCTTGACGAGGAAGGACTTGTAAAACGTCTTGAAGAACTGAAAACCGAAAAAGAACAGCTCGATCTGAGCGACGAACTGCTCCGGGAAAAGAAAGAGGAACTGAAAAAGACCGAATCCCTGCTTGAAGAAGCGGCGGAAAAGCTGTCATTCTCACGCAAAGAAGCGGCAAAAAAACTCGAACGCGAGATAGAAAAGAATCTTTCCTTCCTCGATATGCCGTCGGTGACCTTCGTTACGGAATTCACGAGGATCCCGTTTGCGGAAAACGGGTACGATACGGCGGAGTTTCTGATCTCCGCAAACAAGGGCGAAGAGCCGCGTCCCATAGCGCGTATAGCGTCGGGCGGTGAGCTTTCGAGGATAATGCTTTCGGTCAAGTCGGCGTTTGCCGAAATAGACGGAGTAAAGACCGTTATTTTTGACGAGATCGACACGGGTATTTCCGGCAAAACGAGCGAAAAACTCGGTCTTCAGCTGAAAGAACTGAACAAAAAGGGCATCCAGGTGCTTTGCGTCACCCATTCGTCGCAGATAGCCTGCCTTGCCGACACTCATCTGCGCGTCTCCAAAGCGGTGGACGGCGACAGAACTTATACGTCGGTCAAAAAACTCGATTTTGAAGAAAGAGTGGACGAGATCGCCCGTATCATCGGCGGCATCACCGTCACCGATTCGGTCAGAAAGGCATCCCGCGAAGCATTACTTCAAAAAATGCAGTAATTACCACTCCAAAAAGATTGACATAATGTGACACCTATGATATAATAAACGTTAATCTTCAAACTTTTTCGCTTTTATACATATTTTCAGGAGTAATTATGCAGCAGAAAAAAAGAATTTGGTTGTGTTTGATATTGATAATCGCGCTCGTGCTTCCGTCGTTCGTAATGGAAGCGGACGCGGCTCTGACGTCGCAGCAGCAGTATTTCTTTGACTACATCTGCCCGCGTGCCACGGACGATATGGAAAAGAACGGCATACTCGCGTCCGTCACGCTTTCCCAGGCGATAATCGAAAGCGGCTGGGGCGGGTCTTCCATAGCGCAGAACGGCAAAAACCTTTTCGGTATGCGCGCTTACGAATCGTATGTCGGAAAAGTGTATAACTCATATACCAAGAAGATATATTCGAGTATGTCCGAAGCAAAGTCCATAATGGGAACTTCGCTCTACAATCAGTATTACAACAAATTCTGGCGCGCCTATTCAACTTGGGACGCAAGCATCAACGCGCATAGCGAACTTTTCAACACGCAGGACAGATACAAGAACGTCCGCAATCTTACCGATTATACGGTAATGTGCCATTACATAGTTGCCGCGGGATATTGCAACGATCTTTACACCGATCCCGACGACGGACTGAAAAAAGGCTATGCCGAATATCTTATTGATTTTATTGAAAAATACGATCTCTGCGACTACGACGTGAGCGGAAGCAACCCGATAAACGAAAGCTTCCTCGTTCTTGATGTCGGCGATACATACACGCTCGGAAAACGCTTCTCGTGTTCACCGCGTTTCGTTTCCGACGATACCTCGATCGCCACGGTCGATTCCGACGGCAAGATAAAAGCCCTGAAGGAAGGCATCGTTTCGATAAAAGCGTATACCGGTTCGTCCTTTGACGAAACGATAGTGTTCGTCAAAAAATCGTCTGAGGTCGCGTATTACGGCTATACGAACGAGCAGGTCAACTGCCGCAAAGGCGCCACTACCTCGTCGAACGTGGTAGTCAAGCTCGGTGCAAATATGTTCGTCGTTATGATCGGCTCTCCCGATTCAAACGGCTGGTACAAGGTGTATACGCTCGGAATGGACAGCCTTATCGCGGGTTACTCGTATAAGGACTACATAAGAAAACTCGGTGTTTTCAGCGGTGACAACGGCAAGGAAATGCCGGAGCCTACGTCTGAAGAGTCCCGCGAGCCGTATTCGGAGCCGTCAAGTGAGCCTTCGAGCGAAGAAAGCTCAACTCCCGTTAATCCTGCCGGCAATATAATCGACGAAGAACGCATAGTTCTCGTTCCCGGCGACACTTATACGCCCGATGTCTTATCGTCTTCGTCGGTGACGTATTCGTCGAACAATACGTCTGTCGCGTCCGTTGACGCAAAAGGCAAAATAAACGCGCTCAAAGCGGGTGCTGCCGTCGTCAAGGCGGTATCAAACGGAAAAGAAGACTATCTTTACGTTTACGTTCACGACGAAGCGGACACGCTTTACAACGGAAAAGTAAAAAGCACCTGCAATTTCAGAAGCAGCACCGATACTTCAAGTACAGCCCTCATAGGCAGACTTACCGACGGCGACAGCGTCATTCTGATGGGAAAAGCCGATTCCAACGAATGGTATCATCTTTACGACGAAAACGACGGAAAGATAACGGTCGGTTACGCTTATGCGGATTACATCAGTATGGGAAGCGTGTTCACCGGCGACAACAAAGAGCAGGGCGAAGAACCGGGCGGAGACACTTACACGTCGAACATCGCTCCGCAGTATGAGATCGGTCACAACACGGAACGCCTCACGCAGAGAGAAACGCCGGATATAAACGGCAAATGGGTGAGCAGCTTCTTCAAGGGCACCGTACTCCTCCTTATCGACGGCATAGTGAACGAAAGATGGGTGCGCTGCGTCGGTGACGGCGAAAACGGCAAGACCTCCGTCGGTTACAGCGCGATGAAGGGAAGCGACGGAAAGACCGTTTATATCGAAAAAGACGGCAACTTTATGGATACGATAGGCGTTGAGCTTACCGAAAAAGACGGATTTATTTACGGCTTGAAGCCGTCCACCACGGTTTCGCAGCTTGATTCGATAATGAAGTACGCTTCCGTCGAGGTATATGACGTTTCGGGCGTCCGTCTTACGAAGGACGAAGTAATAACGAACGGCTGCAACGTCAGGTTTTTGTGGCGTGATAAAGTGTATGTCGAACGCCGCGTGATAATCCTCGGCGACGTGAGCGGCGACGGCATAATAACCGTCGATGACTATTTACGCCTTAAACTCAGCGTTTTCGGTGTCACCTCGCTTTCCGATATTTCATCCCGTGCCGCCTGCGTAACGGGAGGAGATACTTACGGGATCGAGGATTATATCGCATTACGGCTTTATCTTTTAGGTAAATACAATTTCTGAAAGGACTTATATAATAATGAAAGAATTAATGCTCGGTAACCAGGCAGTCGCAAGAGGACTGTATGAATGCGGAGTAAAAGTGGTATCTTCATACCCGGGAACTCCGAGTACCGAAATAACCGAAGTTATTTCCAAATACGACGACGTATATTCCGAATGGGCGCCTAACGAAAAGGTCGCCTGCGAGGTCGCGTTCGGCGCTTCTCTCGGCGGAGTAAGATCGTTCTGCGCGATGAAGCACGTCGGACTCAACGTAGCCGCAGATCCGCTCTATACCGCTTCCTATATCGGAGTCAACGCCGGTATGGTCATCGCCGTAGCCGACGATCCCGGTATGCACTCGTCCCAGAACGAACAGGATTCGCGTCACCATGCGATCGCTTCCAAAGTTCCTATGCTCGAGCCGTGCGATTCCGCGGAATGCAAAAAGTACGCGATGCTGGCTTATGAGATCTCCGAAAAATACGATACACCCGTGATCCTTCGCCTTTCCACGAGAATTTCGCATTCGCGTTCTCCCGTTGAGGTGTGCGACAGAGTCGTTCCCGAAGACAAGCCTTATGTCAAGGATCCGATGAAGAACGTAATGATGCCCGCAATGGCGAAGGCACGTCATATATTCGTCGAAGAACGCACGAAAAAGCTCACCGAATACGCCGAAAATTCGGGTATAAACGAGATAATCCCCGGCGGTGATATCGGTATCATCGCTGCCGGTGCTTCGTTCAATTACGCGCGCGAAGCCCTCGGCGACAAGGCAAGCTATCTCAAACTCGGTATGGTCAATCCGCTTCCCGTTGAACTTATCAAAAAGTTCGCGTCAGGCGTCAAAAGGCTCATCGTCTGCGAACAGCTCGACGATATAATCGAAACGCACTGCAAAAAGAACGGCATCGCCGTCGAAGGCAAAAACCTCTTTACGTTCTGCGGCGAATATTCGCAGGGAATGATAAAGAAAGCCGTACTCGGAGAGCAGAACGAATACAACGAATTTCCCGAGACTATCCCCGCACGTCCTCCCGTGCTTTGCCCGGGCTGTCCGCACAGAGGTCTGTTCTATGCGCTCAAAGGACTCAAGGTATACGTTTCCGGCGATATAGGCTGCTACACTCTCGCGGCACAGAAACCGCTCGCAATGATCGACGCCTGCCTGTGTATGGGCGCTTCCGTTTCCGGGCTTCACGGCTTCAATACCGCTCGCGGCAAGGAACAGGCAAAGAAGTCCGTCGCCGTCATCGGTGACTCCACGTTCATCCATTCCGGCATTACCGGACTTATAGATATCGCTTACAACAAGGGCGTTTCCACGGTCATCGTGCTTGACAACTCCATCACGGGTATGACCGGACATCAGAACAACCCCGCAAACGGTCTTACGATAAAGAACGATCCCACCGTTGCCATCGATCTTGAAGCTCTCGCTCACGCCGTCGGCATCCCGTCGGTCAGAGTCGTCGATCCGTTTGACGTTGAAAACGCAAGAAAAGTCATTGCCGAAGAGCTTGAAAAAGATATGCCGTCGCTCGTTATCTCACGCCGCCCGTGCGCGCTTCTCAAAAACGTAAAGCACAATAAACCGCTCGTCATCGGAGATAACTGCATCGGCTGCAAATCCTGCCTCAACGTAGGCTGCCCGGCAATTTCCGTCAAAAACAAAAAAGCCGTCATCGACGTCAACCAGTGCGTCGGCTGCGGCGTATGCAAGGCTGCGTGCCGTACCGGCGCGATAAGGGAGGCTGAATGATATGACGTATAATATTCTTATCGCCGGAGTAGGCGGTCAGGGAACTCTGCTTGCGTCCAAGCTTATGGGCAAGGTTTTCCTTGAAAAAGGCTATGATATCAAGGTCAGCGAAGTACACGGTATGTCACAGCGCGGCGGATCGGTAATAACCTACGTCCGTTTCGGCGAAAAGGTCGATTCCACGATCATCGACAAAGGCGAAGCCGATATGCTCCTTTCGTTCGAGCTTCTCGAATCGGCACGCTGGCTGCCTTATCTCAAAAAAGACGGTATAATCATCACAAATACGCAGACAATAGATCCGATGCCGGTCATCACGGGCGTAACCTCGTATCCCGAAAATATCGCCGAAAAACTCGTTTCCACGGGAATAAAGCTCGTGAGCGTCGATGCGCTTTCGCTTGCGGCTGAAGCAGGCTCCGTCAAGAGCGTGAACGTGGTGCTCGTCGGTGTTGCGGCAAGCTGTCTCGGCATCGGCAAGGAAGTCTGGCTCGACGCGATCCGCTCGACCGTTCCTCCGAAGACAGTTGACGCCAATATCAAGGCATTTGAACTCGGATACAACGCAAAAGGAGTCTGAGAAAAATGGGAATCTTCACACCGGAAATCGAATGTGCGCCCCGGGAGAAGCTTGAGCAGATACAGCTCGAACGACTTATAAAAACAGCGGAACGTGCGTATAACAACATTCCGTTCTATAAAAACAAATTCGACGAAGCGGGAGTACGTCCCGAAGACATAAAATCGCTTGAAGATATCAGAAAACTGCCGTTCACGGTCAAGCAGGACTTGCGCGACAATTACCCGTTCGGGCTTTTCGCAGTCCCCAAGCACGACCTTGTCCGTATCCACGCGTCTTCCGGCACTACCGGCAAACAGACGGTGGTCGGCTATACCGCCAACGACATAAAAATATGGTCCGAATCTGCGGCACGCGCAATAGCGGCAGCCGGCGGCACTCCCGACGATATCGTTCACATCAGCTTCGGCTACGGACTGTTCACGGGCGGGCTCGGCATACACTACGGCGTCGAACGTCTGGGCGCGACTGCGCTCCCCGTTTCCACGGGCAATACGAGCCGTCAGGTACAGCTTCTTCAGGATTTCGGATGCAGTATGATATGCTGCACGCCGTCTTACGCTTTGTATATCGGCGAAACGCTCAAGGAAATGGGCATTTCTCCCGATTCGCTGCCGCTCAAAGCCGGCATCTTCGGCGCGGAACCGTGGACCGACGGTATGAGAGGCGAGATAGAAAAGCTGCTCGGCATCAAGGCTTACGACATCTACGGACTCAGCGAGATCGCAGGCCCCGGAGTTGCCTATAACTGCGAATGTCAGAACGGACTTCATATCAACGAGGATTATTTCTACCCCGAAATAGTCGATCCCGATACGGGCGAGCCTCTGCCGGACGGCGAATACGGCGAACTCGTCTTCACCTGCATAGGCAAAGAAGCGCTTCCGCTCATCCGTTACAGAACGCACGACATTTCCGCCATCTTCCACGGCAAGTGCGAATGCGGCAGAACTACGGTGAAAATGGCGAAGACCGTCGGCAGAAGCGACGATATGCTCATAATCCGCGGTGTCAACGTGTTCCCGTCGCAGGTCGAATATACGCTCACGCAGTACGGCTACGGCGCAAACTACCTCATAATCGTTGACCGCAAAAACAATCTTGACACGATGGAAGTCAAGGTCGAAATAAACGAAAATACAGTTTCCGATACGATACGCGACATAGAAAAAGCCGAAAAAACTTTGGAAAACGCGCTTCAGAACGCTCTCAACGTCCACGCCAAGGTTTCGCTTGTAGAGCCGCACTCGCTTCCGAGGTCAGAAGGCAAGGCAAAAAGAGTTATCGACAACAGAATCATCTGAGAAAGGGAATTTATGTTTGTAAAGCAGATTTCTATTTTCGTTCAGAATCAGTCGGGCAGACTTTCCGAGATCGCAGACACTATGGCAGAAGCGGGGATCGACATAAGGGCGCTGTCGCTTGCCGATACGACGAACTACGGCATACTCCGTCTTATAGTCGATAAACCCGAAAAAGCTATGGAAGAACTGAAAAAGCGCGGGCTTACCGTAAAGATGAACCGCGTCATCGCCGTCGAGGTGGACGACAAACCGGGCGGATTTTCAAAAGCGGTGCGTCTTTTCAGCGATAACGGCATAGGCATCGAATATCTTTACGCTTTCGTCGCCACTTCAGCGGGCAAGGCAAGAGCCGTCTTCCGTGTTGACGACAACGAAAAGGCGGTTTCCATCCTCGAACAGAACGGCGTAAAGGTGCTTGAGGAATCGGACTGTTATACAGTGTAAAGTGTAAAAAATTAAAAAGCAGAGCCGCAAAAAAGCTCTGCTTTTTGAATTTCAAATGTCAAAATGAGAAAATTACTTGGTCAGACCTTTGCCGGTACGGGATTTTTCTTGCCGACAAGACTTTTCGGAACTACGAAATTGATCGACTTCGGCACCATTTCAACGGTGAATTTATTGGTATAGACCATTTCGCCGTCAACGGAAACGGGGAATTCTTTTTTCTTCGCTTCGACTTCAACGGTCTTGCCGCGTTTGAATGCCATATATTTTGCAAACTTCGGATTTTCAAAGTGAGTGCCTTTTTTGTACGAATCCATAAGGCTTAAGAAAGTAAAGAGCGACAGCGGTTTGAAAAGGCAGACATCCACTTCGCCGTCCATATTCGACGACTTGGGACCGCAGTTGAACGAGCCGCCGACGTGGCTTCCGTTGGAAAGCGTGCAGAGCAGCATATTCTTTTCGTTGAGCTGTTCGCCGTCTACTTTTACTGTGCACTTGTTGCGCATACCCTTGAATATCGCATAAACGATACCGCTCGTGTATGAATTCTTGCCGCCGATTATCGGTTTTCTCTTGACTTTGGAAATAGTGCTTGCCACAACTCCGTCAAAGCCGAAATTGATGACGTTTATCGAATATTTGTCGCCGAGTTTCAGCATATCTATCGTTTCCGCAGTTCCTTCGAGATTGTTCACGATATCGAGGAATTCTTCTTTTGCGCCGTAATACTTTACAAAATCGTTTCCGCTTCCGCTCGGTATGCAGCCTACCTCGGCATTGGGGAAGCCTGCCGCACCGTTGACGACCTCGTTGAGCGTTCCGTCGCCGCCGCAGGCGTAAAAACGCACCTTTTCCGTGTGCGTGGAGCAGTAGAAGCGTATGTATTCCGTGGCGTCGAGCGGAGCTTTGGTTTCGTATATCGAATAGTCGTAGCCGGATGCTTCTTTTTCTATTTTCTTTTTAATCTTTTCGACCGCATCGACTGCGCCTGCCGCCGGATTGATGATAAAAATGTGTTTCATAGGCACTCTCCCCAAAAAAGAATATTCTTCTACATAATACTACATTCTTATACTACATATTTATTACGGGTATGTAAACCCAATATTAAGTTTTGTTTATATTTCTCCATAATGTTGAAATTTGTCGGAATTTGTGTCATAATCAAAAAACGAGGTGATCAACGTGTTCAAAATACTTGTTGCAGAGGACGACAGCGAACTGCGTAATCTGTATATGCGCGTGCTGTCCAAAAACGGATATATACCTTACGGCTGCGAAGACGGCGGCGAAGCGCTCAGAATAATCGAAAAGGAATATATAGACCTTATAATTTCCGATCTTATGATGCCTAACGTGGACGGCTACGACCTTATCACCAATCTGCGCGACTCCGGCGTGAACATTCCCGTTATGATAATCACGGCAAAAGACGATTTCCGCGATATGCAGCACGGCTTTCTTTCCGGTGCGGACGATTATATGGTCAAGCCCGTCAACGTGAACGAAATGATACTGCGCGTCGGCGCTCTGCTTCGCCGTGCCAAGATAATAAGTGAACGCAAACAGACGATCGGCAGCGTCACGCTCGAATACGACAGTATGACCGTATACAGCAACGGCGTGCGCGAGGAACTGCCGCAGAAGGAATTTCTGCTGCTGTATAAGCTCATTTCATACCCGAACCGCATCTTCACGAGAAGACAGATAATGGACGATATCTGGGGCGTCGAATCCGAGACCGACGAACGCACGGTGGACGTTCACATAAACAGGCTTCGTGAAAAGTTCCGCGCCAGCAGCGATTTTGATATCGTCACGGTCAGAGGTCTCGGCTACAAAGTGGTGAAAAAGAATGTTTAGCGGAAAAAAGTGGAGGCTCAGCTTCTATTACATTCTTATACTTCTGCTTATCGCCATATTCGTGATTTTTTTCGGATTTACCATACTCACGGTGTTCCGCCATTTCGGGATAGTCGAAGGCGACAACCGCACTTACGTTTACACTCTCGTGTCCCTCGTGTCAACGAGTATGCTGCTCACCGCGGGGCTGGCGCTCATCTACGGTAAAAAGATAATCGAGCCGATAACCCATATTTCCGAGCTTTCCGAGCGTGTCTCGCACGGCGATTTCAACGCGACACTTGATGCCTTCAGCGTCATCAGCGAATTGCAGACGGTCATAGACAGCTTCAACAGTATGGTAAAAGAGCTTGCGGCGAACGAGTCGATATCAAACGATTTTATCGCCAACGTGTCGCACGAGCTGAAAACGCCTATCGCCGCCATCGAGGGCTACGCGACGATGCTTCAGGACGAGTCGCAGACCGAGGAAGAAAAGAACGAGTATATCGAAAAAATACTGTTCAATACCCATCGGCTTTCGGAACTGACGGGGAACATACTTCTGCTTTCCAAGCTCGAAAATCAGACCATCGTCACCGATAAGCGGTCATTCAGCCTTGACGAACAGATAAGGTGCGCTATCCTTTCGCTTGAACACAAATGGACGGACAAAGAGCTTGACCTTGACATCGACCTTGACGAAATGACCTATTACGGATCTGAGGCACTGCTTCCCACGGTATGGTCGAACCTTATCGGCAACGCGATAAAGTTTTCACCGAAAAACGGGCTTCTTGGCGTCACGCTCAAAAGGGAAGACAACGACATAGTATTTTCGGTGTCGGACGAGGGGCCGGGTATGACCGAAGAAGTGACCGATCACATTTTCGACAAATTCTATCAGGGCGACAAATCGCGTAACAGCGAGGGCAACGGTCTGGGGCTTCCGCTCGTCAAACGGATAATAACGCTCTGCGGAGGCAGCGTAAGCGTCAGCAGTACGCCGGGCAAAGGCTCGTCGTTCTATGTGCGCCTCCATACTTGAATAAGAGGGTGAAACAATGAAAAAACTGATTGTATTTTTGATCCTTGCGGCAATGCTCATAACGTCCTCGTGCGGACAAAACGAAACCGGTGTCGTATCGCAGGACGAATATTCGTATATTCCGCCGTCGTCGGAAAGTTCGGAAAGTTCGGAGGAAGAGACGGTCTATTTTCCGATAAAACCCAAATATTGCAGTTACGACCAAAAGCCTTATGCCGTGGCTGTCGGTGAATGTCACGACGGCGCGGTCGTCACCTGCACGGACGAAAACGGAAACGAATACGTCACCGAATCGTTCCACGGCTGGTTTTCGATACGCTTCAAATACAAATCGGGCTGCAAACTTACCGTTTCACAGACCGTTGACGGAAAAGACGCGGGAAGCGTTGTATATTCACCGCGTCCCCAAGAGCCGGACAATCAGACCGGCATCGTCGCCGGAAAGAACGGGCAGTTCTTCTATGAAAAATGCCTTGACGATTTTATGGGCAAAAACCTTCCGTCGGCAAATTCGCTTGAAAAGCTCAAAAACAATTCCGCAAAACGCCTTGAATCGCTTTCCGCAAAGGGGCTTGACACCAAGGTGATCTATATGATAGTCCCGTCGTCGATAACGCTGTACCCCGAATGTGTGCCCGAAGAATACGTCCGTTACGACGGAAAAACGAGAAGGCAGCTTATGATGGACGCTCTTTCCGAATCGGGCGCGACAGTCATTGACCTTGAAGACACGTTCGGCAAGCATAAAAACGACAGACAGCCGATCTTTTACAAGACCGACAGCCATTGGACGGAGTACGGCGCGTTCCTCGCATATACTGAATTGTTCAATATCATATGTGAGGATTTTCCTGCGGCGCGTCCGCTCGCTTACGACGATTTTGAATGGATAGAAGGCTTTTACAAGACCGGGGATATGCTCAACTATCTGCGTATGACGTCACCCGTGTATCTCAAACCGGGCTTTTCCGATGCCGACTGCCTTGAATATTCGTTCTTCCGCACCGAAGCGAACAACGTGACGGGAGTGCAGAGAAGACGTTTTGAAGAAACGGGCGTTTACAGCGAAGAAGTCACGGCAAAATTCGTTTCCGATACGGGAAGAAGCGACTATCCGAACGTTCTGCTTATCCGCGATTCCTACGGGACGCAGCTCACCGACCTTATCGCGGGGAATTCAAACGTGGCGTATTTCCAGCAGATGTGGGATTATACGTTCAATATGAATACCGTGCAGAAATACGATATAGATTATGTGGTTTACGTCGTTTCCGAGTGGAACGCGGGCGTGATAGGCTGAAAAATAACGGATTTTGTAATAAATATTGCAAAAAAACATAAAAAATATCAAAAAACACTTTACAAACGCAAAAATGTGTGTTATTATTTCCACAAGTTCAGCAAACGGAGATATTTTATGATGTTCAATGCCGCTTATACCTACGTTTATTACTACGCCTATTATTACGGCGCGGTTTGATATGTTGCGGCTTTTTTGAATTACTTTCGTATATCAAAGACCGCAAAAACGCGGTCTTTTTTACTTGGAAACACAATTCCGTCAAGGAGGAAATAAAAATGCCAATTACCGAATTTCTCGAAAGAAACGCAAAAGAATACGGTGCCGAAGTCGCTCTCGTAGAACTCAATCCCGAAAACAACCCGAACAAAAAGGTGTGGAAAGAGTACAGCCTTATCGAGCCTACCTCAAAGACTGCCTACCGCACTCAGATCACCTGGAAGGAATTCGACGAAAAAGCCAATCGCTTTGCCAACGCGCTGACTCACCTCGGCTTCGGCAAAGGGAACAAGATCGCCATCCTCCTTATGAACTGCATAGAATGGCTGCCCATATACTTCGGCATCCTCAAGACCGGCGCTCTTGCCGTGCCGATGAATTTCAGATATTCGTCTGACGAAATAGATTACTGCCTCAAACTCTCCGAATCCGACGCGCTCGTTTTCGGACCGGAATTTATCGGACGTGTCGAAGAAGTCGTCGAAAACAGCAGCGTCAACAGCGACAAACGCCGCATCTTCGTCGGCGACGGCGAATGTCCGACCTTTGCCGATTCCTACAACGAACTCGTCTCTGCCGAAAGCGCGTCCTTCACGTCTCCGCTTCTTACCGACGATGACTACGCCGCCATTTATTTCTCGTCGGGCACCACGGGCTTCCCCAAAGCGATACTTCACAAGCATAAAGCGCTCGTCCATTCCTGCAAGACAGAGCAGGCTCACCACGGACAGACGCACGACGACGTTTTCCTCTGCATACCGCCGCTTTATCATACCGGCGCAAAAATGCACTGGTTCGGCTCGCTTCTCAGCGGCTCCAAAGCCGTACTGCTCAAAGGCACGAAGCCCGATTATATCCTTTCGGCGGCTTCCGAAGAAAAATGCACCATCGTCTGGCTCCTCGTTCCCTGGGCGCAGGATATACTCGCGTCACTTGACGCAGGAACTCTCAAACTTTCCGACTATGACCTTTCCGCCTGGAGACTTATGCACATAGGCGCACAGCCCGTTCCGCAGAGCCTTATCAAGAGATGGAAGGAATACTTCCCGAATCATCTCTACGACACCAACTACGGTCTTTCCGAGTCGATAGGTCCCGGCTGTGTACATCTCGGTGTCGAGAACATACACAAGGTCGGCTCTATCGGCAAAGCCGGATACGGCTGGGAAGTCAAGATCTGCGACGAAAACGGCAATACCGTCGAAAAGGGCGATGTCGGCGAGCTTTACGTCAAAGGCCCCGGCGTTATGACCTGCTACTACAACGATCCCAAATCCACTTCCGAAGTGCTTATCGGCGATTGGCTCAAAACCGGCGATATGGCAAGGGAAGACGAGGACGGATTCATTTTCCTTGTTGACCGCAAAAAAGACGTAATAATCACCGGCGGCGAAAACCTCTACCCCGTACAGATCGAAGATTTCCTTTCCGCATATCCCAAGATACTCGACGTTGCGGTCATCGGACTTCGTGACGAAAGACTCGGCGAGATAGCCGCGGCGATCATCGAAGTCAGAAACGGTATGGAATGTACCGAGCAGGAAATAAACGAATACTGCACCAAGCTCCCGCGTTACAAACGTCCGAGAAAGATAATTTTTGCTCACGTTCCGCGTAATCCTACCGGCAAGATAGAAAAACCCAAGCTCCGCGCAATGTACGGAGCGGCGTCGCTGATAGACGATCAGAACAAAGCATAGGAGAAATATTATGAAAATATACGAAGAACTCAAAGCCCGCGGACTTATCGCACAGGTCACGGACGAAGAAAAGATAAGAGACCTCATCAATAACGGCGGCGCCACCTTCTACATCGGCTTCGACTGCACCGCAGACAGCCTTACGGCAGGCCATTTTATGGCGCTCACGCTTATGAAGCGTCTGCAGATGGCGGGCAACCGTCCCGTTGCGCTCATCGGCGGCGGCACGACTATGATAGGCGATCCGTCCGGCAGAACGGATATGCGTAAAATGCTCACCAAAGAAGATATCGACCACAACGCCGAATGCTTCAAACGTCAGATGGAACGCTTCATCGAATTCGGCGAAGGCAAAGCCAAAATGGTCAACAATGCCGATTGGCTGCTCAAGCTCAACTACGTTGACGTACTCCGCGATGTCGGCGCCTGCTTCTCCGTCAACAATATGCTCCGTGCGGAATGTTATAAGCAGAGAATGGAAAAGGGACTTTCGTTCCTTGAATTCAACTATATGATAATGCAGTCCTACGACTTCTATTATCTGTTCAAAAACCACGGCTGCAACCTTCAGTTCGGCGGCGACGATCAGTGGTCGAATATGCTCGGCGGCACGGAGCTTATCCGCCGCAAACTCGGCAAGGACGCTCACGCTATGACGATAACCCTGCTTACCGATTCTCAGGGCAAAAAGATGGGCAAGACCGCAGGCAACGCCGTCTGGCTCGATCCAAACAAGACAAGCCCGTTCGATTTCTACCAGTATTGGAGAAACGTCGGCGATGCGGACGTAATGAAGTGCATCCGTATGCTCACCTTCATTCCGCTTGAAACCATCGACGAAATGGAGACCTGGGACGACAGCCGCATCAACGAAAAGAAAGAGATACTCGCTTACGAGCTTACGAGTCTCGTTCACGGCAAGGAAGAAGCCGAAAAGGCAAAGCAGACCTCTTATTCGCTGTTCTCCGGCGTCGGCAACGACGAGAATATGCCGCGTACCGAGCTTGACGACAGCGCTTTCGGCGAAAACGGCATCGGCATCCTCGACATCCTCGTCCGTGCGGGCATTGCTTCCAGCAACGGCGAAGGCAGACGCCTTATCCAGCAGAACGGCGTCACCGTTGACGGCGAAAAAGTCCCGATGAACAAGTACTACACCAAGGACGAGATCGCAAAAGGCATCGTCGTCAAAAAAGGTAAAAAGGTGTTCAATAAAGTCGTTTTGAAATAAAAAACACACGGTCGGATTTCCGACCGTGCCCATAAGGACGTTTTTCATCTCTTTTTATCCCCTCCCATTCCCACAGTGATTTTCATTTTGATATGATATATAGCCTTCTTTTTGATAGGGCATCGGCGGTCTGCTGTCAGAACGCCGATGCCCGAAAATTTATCTTAGATTTCTGTTACAATCGTCCACCACAAATACCATTGGAGGAGTTGCGTCTTTTGCATCAAAATCTCCTTGCACGATAGCTTTTTTCATAAATGCCATAGGAATTGCGTAGCAAGAGTATTGTCTAAATTCTGCTATATGTCCTTCAAGGTGCTTGGGAATATCTATTCTGAGTTTTGGAAAAATCTCTCTTAGCCAAGGCTCAAGCATATCAGCCATACAGTGCATAAACCCGATGCGTATTTTATCAAGTTCATTGTACTCATCCGGAGTAATGATCGGAACATTCACAAAAGGAGTCCCGTTGTGCTCGCCCAAAATTCCGCATTCAATCAAGTGCGGAATGCTTTCGCACAACATGACATTGACCCCGGTGGTTTCGATTGGGATTCCCCTTGAAATGATGTACAGCAGTTTTGCCAAATCATCATCACGAATACCGTGCGCCCCTCGATTGTACTTATTTAGATCCGGTTGGGTATCATATATTTTCAAATCAATGGACTTTGTACTAAGGAAATTATCCCAATAAATACCTCGTTCTCCTCCATAGCAGTATTTTCCGAACAGATAATTCTCAAAGTCAAAATCCTGAGGATATTTTGCGCCTTCGGCAATCCATTTTCCGCCGTCGGGGCGAATAGGATAGTTTTCCTCTGAAGGCACGATTTTCTGTACTGCCGTATAAATAGCGTGAGAAAACAAATGCAAAATAAAGTAGTATTCAAGTTTCTTCTTTTTCGTGTCAGTAAGTAGAGAAATAAAATTCGCATTCGTTATTGTATTCAAATATTCTTGAACGATTTGCAGCAGGTCATCATAGTGCTCATTCACAAAAAACAGTTCTGTATCCAGTCTTTTCAAAATCTGTTCCGGCGATACGATCATAAAATCGGTACAATATTTATTCCCGATTTGCCTCATCAGTTCCGATTTTACTAATTCATATACAGCATTCTCAATATATGCCGTAGGAATTCCGAGCGCATGAGCCATTTCAACAATAGTGAGAGGTTTATCGTAAGCTGCAATCAATATGTTTTGCTTCATCATATCGTTTGCCACAAGCGACCACGGTTCATCGTGAAAACCCTGACATCCGTGACAGCTGATTTCAAGTTTTTCCGGTTGATAACTAAGTTTGTCGTATTGTTCCATTTTATCAAATCCTTTCCGCATTTGTTCTCTGCCGCCTGAAAGACGGGACAGCACCGTGCCCTTGGGGATGCCGAGATCGTCGGCAATTTTCTGTACTTTTTCACCGTTCAGATAGTGACGGACAAT
>JAZUKE010000098.1:0-8889 GCA_045643125.1 Eubacteriales bacterium | reverse complement strand
TCCTACATTGCGTCAAATTCAACTGACTATAATTGTTATGCATATGCATTGGGCGAAAAAGAGTGGAAATATGTTGGCGGTAGTCCAGATGCAGTGAGTAATTTTGATGTTGATGTTGTTGCGGGAATGGTTTTAAAAGATGCTGAAAACGATGGTAGACTTATGCGACCTATTGATTCATTTGATTCACCAATTGAAAGTAATGAGTATAGAATAGCACTTCGAACTGGAGAAAGTGATTATCATTTTATGGTCCAACATAATGATGGAACTTGGTCACACAAGCTAGGTTTTTGCGGTACCAGACTGATAAATGGTGCAAACCCGAGTGTTGTTTCATGGGACGCTCCGCAAATTAACTCTTTTTATCTTTATGCATTTGGTATTGTCAGAGAAATAGGCGCGATATCAAATTATTATGATAGTAAGACAGTTTATTTTGCAGTAACGAAATAGGAGAGTGACGATGAAAAGAATTATTAAGCGGGTGCTTGCTATCACATATTTGGTTCTTTTACTTTCGCAGATTGGGTGCGTAAATAAATGTGATAACAATGGGAATAAAGAGGTTTATATGAAAGAATATTATGCAATAGAAGACTTTGACTCTATTTCAATTGGTAATTCATCATTTAAGGATGTGTATGAGATAGCGCCTATGGATTAAGAACGAAATATCCGAGTTACAAAAGCAATAGGCAGGGATGACAAGGAATGGTTCGAAACCACGACAAAAGTCAGGTGACGGTTCTATGTCTTAAAAAACTTTCTCGGCAAGAATAAAGTGCCATGTAAAAGGCATAGAACCTGTCCCTGCCTCCTACAGGCGACGCCGGGGCACCCGTTCTACATACTGAACGACGACGGAACCCGTTCGCACGACGAGTTTGGTCATAGCTGGATCCGGGCGAAAGATCTCAAAGCGGGAGATATTATCCTTCTGCTCGACGGCGCAAGAGCAATAATTGAATCCGTCGAGTCCGAGCAGCTCGACAAGCCCGTCAAGGTCTACAACTTCGAGGTTGAGGATTTCCATACTTACTTTGTCGGCCACGGCGGGTGGTCAGTGCATAACAGTGGTTGCTTGCCAAGTAATGCGCGATCTACAACTAATTTTGATGAAGTACAAAGAAGATTATCTTTGTACCATGGAATTGACGAATTTACATCTTCTAATAGACTTCATGCGCTTAAAGAGCTATTTAATATACCGTCGTCGTATGATTTGGTTTTTGATTTGACAGGCGGCGTTTATTATCAGAATGGTGAACAAATTGGCACATTAACACAACCATAATAGGAGGAAAAGCATAAATGATATTTACAACATTACGTTTATATTGTAAGAATACACAACAGATGGAATATTGCCTAAATCATTTAGCAAACGGTCCAAGAATATCACATTCGCTTTTTAACAATAATAAGCTTATAAATATCAGGTTTAGCGATATTTGTAAGCATGATTTCAAAACAATAGAATCTGAAATGCTTGATTATATCAACGATAATGAGAATATTCTTTCTATTATAAGAGAGGAAGGAAATGGAATGATGTTGTTCATTGATATATTTCACTATGACGAAGATCAAAGTGGTATATTTCTATCGACAGAATTTATTGGCATAATGGCAAAATATGGTATATCCCTCGATATTGCTACATATCGCTAACACTTTTGGTTATCTGATTGAAAGCGAAATGGATGGACAGAGGACGGTTCGAAAGTCTGTTTACTCAGCATCAAGGATGGCAGAGGAAATAGAAAAACTGATATAAAGCAAAACATCTTCTTGACAAACAGAAATAAATCACATATAATGACATTACTGCAGTAGTGTGATAATTGAGAGGAAGATGCGATCATGGCAATAAAGCTTTTTGATTCGGAAATGAAGATTATGAAAGTCCTGTGGGAACACGGTGACATCAGCGCAAAGCAGGTCTCGCTCATACTCGGCGAGCAGATCGGCTGGCATATGAACACGACGTATACCATAATCAAAAGATGTATGGAGAAGGGCGCGATAGAAAGACGTGACCCGGGCTTTATATGTCACGCGCTGATAAGCATTGACGAAGTAAGAGCGGACGAGGTCGAAGAGCTTGTGGACAAACTGTTTTACGGCTCCCCCGAGACACTCTTCGCAACGCTGCTGAACAGCAAAACGATGAGCAAGGAACAGCTTGAAAAGCTGCGTGAATGGGTCGACGAACAGACCGGGGAGGCAAAATGAGCATCCTTGATATGAGCATTTCCGGCGGAGCGATGATCCTTGCCGTACTGCTTGTCAGGATGTTTGCCAAAGGCAGAACGCCGAGAAGATTGTTTCTGATCCTTTGGGGCGTCGCCGTATTACGGCTGCTTTTGCCTTTTTCGCTGCCTTTTGAGTACAGCATACGTTCAATGCTGCCGAAAGAGCAGACCGTTTTGCCGTCCGTTGACGTCACGCCGACGGAAAACATACCCGTCGTTCCGTTCGTGCCGTCCGTCGTCACCGAGGAGCATAACGAAGAAAATAACGTGCCGGCAACGCCGTCCGAAAACAGAACGATCGTGCCGCAGAAGCCGAACACGCAGACAAGCGGCAAAGAGATAAACGTATTTGCCGCCGTATATTTCGCCGTCGGCGGACTGATGCTGTGTACCTTTGCTTTTTACGGCATCGTGACGTGCAGAAAGTTCACGAAAAATTCGTTTGAAGTCACCGAAAACAAATTCGGGGCGAAAAATATCCGCGTAAGCCTTTCGGCGGACGTAACGACACCGCTCACCTACGGCATATTCCGTCCGGTGATACTGCTGCCCGAATCGACGAATCTTAAAGACACCGAAACGCTGAAATACGTTCTTATGCACGAGGAAACTCACATAAAGCATTTTGACGGCATCAAAAAACTGCTGCTCGTTCTTACGCTCTGCGTGCATTGGTTCAATCCGCTCGTATGGGTGATGCTCTTCGTCGCCAACCGCGATATGGAGCTTGCCTGCGATGAATCCGTCATAAATAAGATGGGCGGCTCTTCACGCAAGTCATACGCGCTGGCGCTCCTCAATATGGAAGAAAGCAGAAGACGTTACAGCGTATTTACAAGCGCTTTCGGCAAAAACGCCGTCGAAGAGAGAGTTAAAACGATAGTAAGCGGAAAGAAGCGTTCCGTTGCCGCGTTGCTTGCGTCGGTTCTGATCGTCGGTGCGGTCTTTGCCGTATTCGGCACGAGCGCCGTAGCAAATGATGACGAAAAAGACAATATCATCAGCGAAGAAAGCGAAACCGATACGTCTTTTGAAATTTCCGAAACGAGCGAAGAAATCGCAGAAAGCGAACTGCAATGGCCTTCCGAGCTTTTGCCCGAGGATATACCCGTTCCGCCGTATACGGAGATATATTCCGTTGAACACGACGGCGACACGGTAAGGATAGTGCTTTTCGGCAAAAAAGCAGGGGGGAATTCGTACTTATATACGTTTTTGAAAAAGCTGATGGGAAAAGGATATATCCCTAACAAAGCCGACGAAACGGGATCGAATTCGTATTACCGCAGGGACGGTCTGAAAGTCACGGCTTACGAGAGCGATATATGGTCGGCATATTACGGCGAGCATCTTACGCCAATAGCCGAAAACAGTCCCACGGGATACGCGTTTGAAATCGTTGTCGAGCCGTCGGAGCCCATCGGAGATCACCTTTATTGGAAGTTCCCGGATGAAAACACCGATCTCGGGCTTGAAGAGATCGTCTTTGACGAATGGCCGACGGAACACCTCCCCGAAAACTTTCCGAACCCCTATGACAGTCTGACGACCGCGAAAGTTGAAGAATGGAGGGAACGAATCAATTCTTCCCCTGCCGAAAGCCTTACGGTACGAAGCATCGAACAGAGGAAAAACGGCATATTTATTGCCGTGAGCGGAGAGACAGGCGACTTTTCCGCTTATTTTGAAGCAGTAAGGCAAAGTATGGGATTTGTGTCAGAAAATCCGCCCAGAACCGCGGACGGTTACTATCTGTTCCTTACCGCCGAACCCGTGTGGTTCGGATCGGACGGCTATTATTACACAACGTTCATCTTCCAGGTCTGCCCGCCAAACGAATATATCAAGAAATGATCAAATAAACGCTGAAAAGAAACGGATTTTGCCGTTTCTTTTTTATTTTTTGCTCACACTACTAAAATAGTATTGACAAAATCGCACTAATGTGGTAGTATGTACTCGGATAAACTATTGTAGTCGTGCAGGCTGGATAGAAAAGGCAGATGCCAAATCGCTTTTCAATAAAAATTCCCGCGGAGCGGGTGAGAGATTGCCACCGACGGCACTTATTTGTGCCGACAAATGACGAGAGATAAAATCCTGACTCCATTATTATTTCAATATTGTTCAAAGATATCGGTACACCCCTTTCCGATATCAAAAATCTCTCACCCGCTCTGCGGGAGTCCGCCTATCGCAAGTCATTAGCCGTAAATGCGCTACCCAAACGAAAATCAAAACGAAAGGAGTGATTTTTTTGAAAGATACGGTAAAGTACACGTTAAAGCAAAGGCTGCGTATGCGTAAAGACAGAAATCGGCTTTACAGGATAATCGAACGCTTTGAATTTCCTTCGATCGTCGACGGCTCGCCGGTACAGCTTCAGGAAGGCTACACTATCTGCGACAACAAAACGCACGAGCTTTTCGCGTGTTTTGCGTTTCAGAATCTTTCGGAAAAAGATATTGCTTCCCTCACCATTCGTCTCCTCCTTTACCGCGACGTGAATATTCCGTACATAACAAAAATATATTTCACTTATTCCGCAGCAAACGCATCGCTCGGGATACGCGGTTTTCCGGGAGAAAAGGAGAAATCTTTCCGTTTCGGAAAAGAAAATCGTTGTATACGTCCCACCGAATACTTCGGCAAATGCGCGTATATCGAACTGCCGGACGGGTATTTCAGAAAAGTCGAGCTTGAGCTTGTGTCGGTCGAATACAGAGACGGATCGACCGAAAGACTTGACAAAATGGTTGAAAACAAAAGCAAAAAAATGTCCGAACTCAATTTTGCAAAGAAATACGCTTACGAAAAGCTCAACGTCTACAAGGAAACCGAAAAAGCTCATCCCGCCGTTGTCATACCGCAGAAAAGCGAAAGCGCGTGGATCTGCTGCTGCGGTCACAAGAATCTGATATCTTATGACAAATGCGAGCAGTGCGGAAGAAGCAAGGACTGGGAATTTGCCGAAATAAACGACAAAAAACTGAATGAGACCGTGCTTGAACTGAAATGGGCAAACGACCACAACGTAATAAGCAAAGACAATTTCAAAGGGTACGAAAAGCCGCTCACCGAAGATCAGATATACGAGAAGAAGCTGGAATATCAAAAAGTCCTTCGCAACCTGGCGAAGGAAGATGAAAAGAGAGAGCATAACCGGAGAATGATAATTCCGAAAGCAATTATGTATTATGCCGGCATAATGTTTATTATTCTGATCCTTTATGTTATACAGGTCATCGTTACCGGGCAGAGTTTTTGATCGGAAAAACATACACTTTTTATTCAAGGGAGTGATCTTTTTTGAAAGATACGGTAAAGTACACGTTAAAGCAAAGAAAACAGATGCTGAAAGACAGAGAGCGCATATACCGAATAATCGACACTTTTGAGTTCAACTCGATCGTCGAAGGCTCGCCCGTACAAGCGCAGGAAGGCATAACGATCCGTGACGAAGACACGGGTGAGCTTTTCGCGTCATTCACGTTCCGTAATCTTTCGGAAAAAGAGATAGCTTCTCTCTCCATACGGCTCCTGCTTTATCACGACGCCGATATCCCGCAGACAACAAAGGTATATTTCACTTATTCCGCGTCAAACGCCTCGCTCGGGATACGCAGTATGCCCTGGAAAAAGAACAAACGGCTCGTCCGCAGAAAAGAAAAGCGTTATATACGTCCCACGGAATCTTTCGGCAGATCCGCGTATATGCTGCTGCCGCACAACTATTGCAAAAAGCTCGTTCTCGAGCTTTTGTCCGTCGAATACAAGGACGGTTCGACCGAAAAGCTCGGTATCGTCGTTCCGAACGAAAGCAATAAAATGTCCGACCTCGAGAGTGCAAAGCGATACGCGTACAGTACGCTCAACGTCTACAAGGAAGTCGAAAAAACTTATCCCGCAGTCGTTATGCCGCAGAAAACCGAAAACGCGTGGATCTGCTGCTGCGGTCATAAGAATTTGATTTCTTACGACAAATGCGAGATCTGCGGACGCGACAAAGAATGGGAATTTGCCGAGCTGAACGACAAAAAGCTCGATGAAACAGTGACGGAATTAAAAAGAGCGAACGACCGTCTGGTATATCCCCGCAAAAATCCTTTCAAGGGCTACCAAAGACCGCTCACTCCGGAAGAGGAATACCGGAAGAAGCTGGAATATGAAAAAGTCCTCCGCAACCTTGAAGAGGAAGAGCGAAGGAAAGAACACAACAACAGAATGATCATTCCGAAAGCGTTTCTGTATTATGCCGTCGGGATGCTCATAATTATGATCCTTACTCTCATAAATCTTCTCGTCAGCGAAGGACTGATCTGATCCAAAAAGTCGGTTTTTCTTCTTATAAAACGAACGAATCACCGGTAGAAAAATATTCCGAACCGATATTTGTGTTTTCGGTCAATACGCCGTATGCTTTTTCGCCGGTGCAATGCCCCGTATATATTTTTTTCAGTCCGGATTTTTCAACGGATGCAAAGACTTTCCTTGCCTGTTTTTCTGTACAGTTCATTGACGCCGAATCTTTGCCGAACATATGCAGTCCACCGACGAAATAATCAAAAGCCGCGTCCGGGAAACGCCGTTTTGCGTCGTTGATTATATTAACTATTCCGTTATGGCTGCACGAAGATATGATCCCGCACGACGCGTCTTCAATCACGGCAATATAGACCTCGTGCGTAAAATCGTCCGGCGCCGGTCGATTTCCGATCAGCCGTTTAAGACGGTGATCCTTGCAGAAAAACGCTTTGTCGGGATCTTTTATACGGCACACGAAAACGCCCGGCAGTATTTCCGTCTGATCGTCAACGAATACGAAACGGTCGCGGTCCTTTCGCAATATCTCCGTTCGGCTGAGCGTTTTTCGTCTGTGCATAAAGCGTTTTTTGTAATACTCGTTTTCCGCGTCAGCGGAGATATATACCTTTGAGTCGCAGTTTTCAAGGAAAAGCGGAATACCGCCGATATGGTCATAATGGTTGTGCGAGACCACTATTGCGTCGATGATATCGGTGCCGAAGCCCAGACTTTTGTAGTTTTTATATGTGCTTTCGTCGCTGCCCGCGTCAAGCAGTACGCAGCCGTTTTCGGTTTGGAGCAATAACGACAGCCCGTGCTTTCCCGTCAGTTCCCCGTTGTATGATCTGTCTTCGATTATCACCGTGATCTTCATTCTGCCGCCTCCTTTTCGGTGCAGTACATTACCTTTTAGGTTCTTCACAAAAAATGGTGTACAGTAAAAAATAAATAAAAAAGAGCCAAAGAGTTCTAACTGTGGTATAATGTAGTGACCAAACCAACAAAAACCGCAAGGAAAACATCATGGCTCACAACAATGATATCAATCTTCGTCGGAAACCTCGCTCGGCTCCTCTGCAATGATGTTGAAAGAAAACTGATCTTTATCAAAACCAAATTCGGCAAGAAGGTTTTCAATGAAGCGAATACATGACCGTGCAGACAGATTCGCTTCAAGATAGATTCCATCTGTGATTTTCCACGGCCAGCGCATTCCTACGCCGTCGGTATTCAAATGAGGATGTTTCTTTTTGGTCGTATTGAACGAGAAGGTGTTGTCTGCCAGTTCTTTTAATTTCCCGGGCACCTTTTTGTCAAGGAGTTTGATCACATCCAAAAGCATTAGCGCATATTTGCTCTGTCGGTAGATTTCATCAAACAGCTTGAAAGATACCAGTTTTTTACCGGTGACTTCATCGTAGTTATCAAGGCTCATGGTTTCAACATACTCAAACTCTATTGTATCGTCTGAAACCCGAATGATCTGATATCGTTTAGCAACAATATCAGCCAGACGTTTGGCACGAGCTTGAATATCCGCAATCTGCCAGCTTTCTTTATCAAGAACATCAGAATTAAGGATAACTGCTTTCGAGTTTACACGGATAATATCCTGTTTTTGCTTGAAACTCTTATTGGATAGTTCAGAATTATAGCCGGTTACAGACAGATTGCCGAGTGTGTGCAGATACTCTTCGTGTTCTTCCGGTGAAATATAATTCCAATCGGCGCTGAGCGTCTGCGGCATAATGTGTTCAATAGTAAGATTTTCGGCTTGCAGGATTTCCTTTCCATCTCCGTTTTCTATATCAAGAAGCAGAAAACGGCAAAGCGCAGGATTACCATATATGTTTGCCTTTTGAAGCGCTCGCTCAAATTCTGCCGCAGAAGGAATTACGTCCTTGGATGAAACCGTAAACAGGAATTTGTTCAATGCTTCATAATACTTCTGTTTATTCGAGGATACCTTGAAAATACGGTTATATAAGTATGTAAACAAACCACGCAGAGTATTGGAAGGTACCCCGCAGACAAGTCTGCGTAAGAGGTAGGCGAGAATAAACTGCAGTATTTTTTCGACGGTGGCTTCATCAATGACACTATTATGAAAGTCATCAAAAACGTGAAGCAAGAATGGATAACAGGTTGTTTGATTCAAAATACGGAGCCGTCTGAGCAGTCGATTCGTGTTTTCAGAGTAGGTTTTGCTCGCGTAAACAAAGGCGCTGTATATTACGGCGTAATATTTTAGCTCTTTTAAGCTGCTCTCGTTTGAATAGCCGCTGTCCTTAAAAAGCCGAACAAAGCTGTTATATAGCTGACGGTT
>JAZUKE010000097.1:0-18625 GCA_045643125.1 Eubacteriales bacterium | reverse complement strand
GAATGATGTGCCTGCGGGCGTGAGTAGAGGTTCCCGTGAGCAGAGGAACACATCACATCATTTTACGGCAGCGCCGTAAAACATCATTATGGCAGCGCCATAACATCACTTGCCCGTTTACGGGCAAACATCACTTTTGCTACTTTTTTTAAGTTATAAATACAACAAAAAAGAAATAAACCGCCCTTCTCCAAAGTCCGGTTTATTTCTTAACCAATTTTGGGGCTAACCGTCTATCAACGGCTGCCTTTTTTCTATATCCATTATACGTTGCAAAAAATATTTTGTCAAGATTTTTTTATTATTTTCACGACTCGTCGTGAAAATAATCTCCTTACTTCTTCACTATTACTTCTTACTTCTTACTTCAAGGGGGGGACGCCGTCCCCTACAATTTTCTGAAAACTGAAGACTGAAAACCGAAAACTTTTTGATACAAATTGCCTATTGCAAATCGTGTCACGATATGATATGATTATAATGTCGGGAAATAAGGATATTTTTCCGGACCGGAGGAAGAAAATGAAAATACTCGTGCTTTCGGATTCACACGGCGACGAAGACTCGATAGAACAAGCCTACAAACGCGAAAAGCCGGACGAAGTGATCTTCCTCGGCGACGGACTGCGCGACATTGAGCTTTTCTCTTACACTTTTCCGGGCGCGTTCGTCAGCTCGGTCAGAGGGAACTGCGACTTTTTCTCCCATAACACCGACGAATTCTGTGCTTTCTGCGGCGAAATCCCCGTTTTTGCGTGCCACGGGCACGCCTACAACGTAAAAAGCGGCTATTCTTTCCTCGCGTACACCGCAAAAAAGAAAGGCGCGGTCGTCGCGCTGTGCGGACACACTCACGAGCCGTTCTGCGGCGAGATCGACGGCGTGACCGTACTCAACCCCGGAAGCATACGGAACGAACGCTACGGCATAATAAGCATTGACGGCGGTTCGTTTGAATGTTCACTCAAGACTTTATAAAACCCTATATAACAAGGACGTGATTTTATGCCTGAAACAGTTTACGGCGTGTTCCTCCTGCTCGGAGGTATCGGTTTGTTCCTCTACGGAATAAACTATGTATCAAAATCTCTTGAAGACGCCGCAGGCGACAATTTAAGAAAAATTCTCGAAAAAACGACCGGAAACGGTGTTTTTGCCTTCCTCATAGGCATCCTCGTCACCGTGCTTATCCAAAGCTCGGGTGTTACGAGCGTCATTACCGTCGGATTCGTCAACGCCGGATTTATGGAGCTTGTCAACGCGCTCTACGTTATGCTCGGCGCAAACATCGGTACCACGGTGACGTCGCAGATCATCGCGTTCAAGATCGACTCCGTCGCTCCGCTCATCCTCTTTGCGGGCGCGGTAATGTTCCTTTTCATCAAAAACAGAGTCGTCAAGAAGACGGGCGCCGTCATACTCGGCTTCGGTATGCTTTTCGTCGGTATCTTCATAATGAACCTTTCGGTCGATAAGCTCCCCGTTGATAGATTTATCTCGTTTTTCCTCTCCACGTTCAGCAGCCCCGCGCTCTCCGTGCTGCTCGGCGTCGCCGTGACGGCGCTCATCCAGTCGTCGTCCGCTTCCATCGGTATCCTTCAGGTACTCATTGCGACTTCCGCGGCGACCGCCGGAATAGGGCTTGAAAACGTAATGTATATCATCATCGGTATGAACATCGGCGCCGTTATGCCGGTCGTCCTCGTTTCCATAAGCGGCAACCGCCGTTCGCGCCGCGCGTCGCTCGTTGCGTTATCGGCAAAAATACTCGGCTCCCTCATTTTCATCGTTTTTCTGCTCATATTCCCGTCCGTCACCTCGTTCATCAAAGGGCTGACGGAAGGCGACGTGTCGCGTCAGATAGCAAACTTCCATTTGTTGTTCAACATCGTTTCCAACCTTGCGGTGCTTCCGTTCACTCCGCTTATCTGCAAGCTGATAACGAAGATGCTGCCCGACAAACAGAGCGAGGAATTTTCGAGCCAGAAGCTTATGTATATCAACGAAAATTCGCTCATCAACCCCACGCTTGCCATAAAGCAGGTCAAGCAGGAGGTTATGCGTATGGCGTACATCGCCCGCGACAACATAAAGCTGTCGCTCGACTCGTTCTTTGAAAAGGACACCGAAAAAGCCGACCGCGTTTTTGAAGTCGAAAAGACGATAAACTACCTCAACCACGAAATAACGGGCTTCCTCGTTGACATCCACGGCAGCAACATCTACGACAACGACATCAAGGAAGCCGGAATTATGCTCCGCGTCGTTGCCGACATCGAACGTCTCGGCGACCACGCCGAAAACATCGCCGAATACACTATGTCGCTCGTCAGCACCAAAGCGAAAATGAGCGAGATCGCGCTCGAAGAGATAAAAACGACCGCCGAACGCACTATACAGACCATCGAGCTTGCCCTCGACGTCTACGAAAACAAACGCTTCGACTGTCTCGGCAGAGTCAGCGAGCTTGAAGAAGACGTTGACGCTTTGCAGGAGCTTTATATCGAAAACCACATCGAACGTCTCAAGCAGGACAGATGCGATCCGCGAGGCGGCGTCATCTTCACCGATATCATCACCGACCTTGAACGCTGCTCCGACCACGGCATAAACATCGCCTACGCCATCAACGGTGAGAAAACGACGGTCAAGCTCAAAAAAGCCTACGTCGTCACGCGCGACCTCAACGCATAAAGCCTATGTGGTTCATTTATTCACTCATAACGCTGTTCTTCTGGGGTGCAGCCGATATGTTTTACAAGCTGTCGGCTGACAAAAACGAAAAATACACCCATCTCAAAACCGCCGTCGCCGTCGGAATGATAATGGGGCTTCACGCCGTTTTCTATTATTTCACCACCGACGGGATCGGGTTCGGACTGACCGACCTTGTAAAATATCTGCCCGTTTCGGCGTGCTATATCGTCAGTATGATCGTCGGATATTTCGGGTTAAGGTATCTCACGCTTTCGGTGTCGTCGCCGATACAGAACTCGTCGGGATTTATCGTTGCGTTGCTTGCGCTGATATTTTTCAGCAGAAAGCCGACGCCTCTCGGCATCGCCGCGATAATACTGCTTTCAGCCGGTGTCTTTGCGCTTTCTTTTATCGAAAGCAGGGAAGAAGCCGACGAACGCAAAAAAGCCGAAAAAAAATACACGTCAAGCGTGTTTGCGGTCACTTTTCCGCTGCTTTACTGCGTCATCGACGCCGCCGGCACGTTTCTCGACGGTCTTTACCTTGACGAAAAGGGCTGGATGAGCGAGGACGCGGCGCTGCTCGCCTACGAGATCACGTTTTTCATCGTCGGCGTCGTCTGCCTTGTTTATCTTATAGGGATCAAAAAAGAAAAATTCACTCTCCGCTCGGAAGCAAAACGCTACGCCGCCGCCGCTTTGGAGACAGCGGGACAGTTCACCTACGTTTACGCAATGGCGTCGTCCTCGACCGTCGCCGCACCGATGATCTCCGCGTACTGCGTCGTTTCGATGCTGCTTTCCGCGATCTTCCTCAAAGAAAAACTGTCCGCCAAAAAATACGCCGTCATCGCGGTGATAGTCGTCGGGATAGTGATAATGGGAATAGCGGAGTGAAAACACGATTTTTGAGGTAAAAAAATGAAAAAAATTGCTTTATCAATTCTGCTGCTTTGTCTTATCGTACTGAATTTCGGCTGCGAAAGGATCGACGGAAGTCTCGCCGCAGGCTCAATTATAGCGGGTTCAGAAGATCCGAACGGTTCTTTTGACGGATACGAAGGCGGAGATTCCGGCGGAGATCCCGGAAGCGGGATATGGTCATTTTCAGAAGCAAGTTCCGGCAGCAATCCGGCGCAGTCGCTTCTTCCGAACGCAATCAAAAAAACTGCCGTCTGCGATGTCAAAGGCATCGGCATATACGAAGGCACTTCTCCGGTATTTGCAAACGATGTCCTCAATGATTCGATCCTGGAAGCCAAAAATCAGCTTACGACCGAAAAAAATTTTGATTCTTTCTTTTTTCTCGTAGTACATCCCGAGCAAAGCATCGACGAACACGGAGTGAAGCTGAAGCTCGACGAGTCTTACCGCGGAAAAGTTGCGTATGTGTATTACTGCAGCGAAGCGGGAAATATCGTCAAAACGGTTCCGAACAGCAGCAAAGACTATATTTCCTACAAGCTCGACAGCGTGAATTTCAAGGACGATATTCTTAAACTCGATTTTCCCGATAACACGGGGTTCTTTGTTATCGTATTCGGAGCAAAGTGAATAAGAAACAAAAAAATCGCTCTTCGCATTTTCACGCGAAGAGCGGTTCTTTTATTTTGTTTTCTTCATCTTATGTTCGGGACACACGATCACTTTGCGTTCGGCGTCGCTGCCGACGGAGTAGGTGCTGACACCCTTGATGTTCTGCACCTCGGAGTGGATTATGCGTCTTTCATAAGCCGACATAGGTTCGAGCGCGAACGATCTGTCGTATTTGAGGGCTTTTTCCGCCATACGCTGTGCAAGCTGAACGAGAGATGCGCGGCGTTTTTCGCGGTAGCCTTCGATATCGACCGACACGCGGTAGTAATCCTTGATACCCTTGTTTGCCGCAAGAGTGGCAAGATACTGGAGGGAATCAAGAACGTCGCCGTGACGTCCTATCAGAAGTCCGAGTCCTTCGCCGCTCACCTTTACGGTGCAGCCTTCTTCGTCGGTCTCTGTGGAAATTTCGGCTTCGATACCCATATTTGCAAGAAGTGTTTTGATAAATTCCTCTGCTTTGTCGGCAGGGGTGGGGTCATAAACGACTTTGACTATGGCATCGCTTGCTCCGATACCGAGGATCCCCTTGCGCGGTTCCTGGAGTACCTCATAGGATACTTTATCTGCGGGAACGCCGAGAGAAGCGGCTCCGAGTTCGACAGCAAGGTCTATCGTCTTTGCGTTCTGAATTACTTCTTTCTGCATAATTACTTGTCAACTTTCCTTTTTTGTTGTGCCGTAACCGTTATTTGTCGGACTTGTCTACCCAATCGACCTTTGTGTCAATATCTTTATCATCTCCGGAGAGCATTTCGTATTTTATCTTCGGAGTATCGGTCTTCATATCATCTTCGGGTTCGTCCTTGAGATCTTCCTTCTTTACGGCAAGATGGTCATAGGTGTCATCGTCTTCATCGACTTCGATAGTGATGACCTTTTTCTTTTTGGTCTTCATCTGTTTTTTGATCTCCGAAAGCTGTTCTTCGGTTATTACGGGGATCGGGAACATTCTGGCAAGAATATAGTTCTCGGCAATGCTGAGGAGCGTACGGACTATCCAGTACACGCCGATGGCTGCGGGGAACGTCGCCCAGCTGAGATATGCGGAGAAAAGGGGAAGCCCCCATTTCATAAGGAAGCCGTTGCCCATTGCGTTGTCGGCACCGGCGGGCTGGGGATTGAGTTTTTTGGTGACGAAAAACTGCCAGACTGACGAAAGGAACACGAGGAGAGGGATCAGAAGCATCAGTGAAAAGCCTTTTTCGTTCGGATAATAGAGCATATTGATGCCGAGGAACGAAAACTTCGGCATTGATTTCTCGACATCCGGGCTGAAAACGGTTTCATCGGTGATGTACTTTCCGATTATCTCGTCGCTGACTCCGTTTGCTTTGAGATCGCTGATGATTTTGGCACGTTCGTCGTTCAGTATGAACTTGGTGACTTCAAGCTCGAACGACTCGTTCTTTGTGAAAGTACCTTCTTCACTTACCGTGCCGTACTTTGATTTGAGATTTTTGAGATTGTTTTTGATAGCGTTGAGGTTGCTGCTCTGTTTTTTCGCTTCTTCCGACGCATCGGCTTCGTCGGCTTCGGACAAAATGAGCTTTGATTCGTCGATTGCCAACATACCGCCGTCCACTATCTGATACGCGGTATAGTGCTGGTCTTTTACATTAACCTTGGGGGTGGTCGCGTAAGTCAGAGGCATTCTGATAACGCTCCAAAGGATAATGATGATGGGGAGCTGGATAAGCAGCGGCAGACAGCCGGAAAACGGAGAGTAGCCTTCCTTCTGGTAAAGCTCCTGCACTTCCGTATTCATCTTCTGCTGCGTTACTCTGTCGTTTCTGCCCTTGTACTTTTCGCGGATGAGCATTTCCTTGGGCTTCAGCTCGGCTTGTTTGACGGTGGTCTTCTGACGTTTGATCCCGAGTGGGAAAAGAACGATCTGCATAATCAGGGAAAATACGAATATGGCAAAAATGTAATATCCGCCCGTGATCTTACAGCAGACTTTCAAAAGCCAACCGAAAGCGGTAAAGAAAATACCGAAAATACCTGTACTGCTGCACATAGTTAACCCTTTCTTTTCTGCGGTACGGGGTCATAACCGCCTTTGCAAAGGGGGTTACAACGCAATATTCTGTATAATGTGAGAAAAAAGCCGACAAAAGCCCCTCGTGTTTCAAACGCTTCTATCGCGTATTCCGAACAGGTCGGGTAAAAACGGCAGGCTTTTGGAAGAAAAGGGGAAATTTCTCTTTTATAGAAACGTATAAGACAAATAAAAAGCTTCTTCATATCAGTCAGTCCAGAAGGGCCGCCCTTTTCAATAACAACAACAACTCGTCCGAGATATCCTCAAAAGAGGCTTCCGCGGCGGGCTGTCTGGCGACAACGACGATCAGATATCCATCCTTCACAACGGACCAGACCGGACGCAAAGATTCCCTTATAAGTCTTTTTATGCGGTTTCTCACTACCGCTTTTCCCCTTGATTTCGATACCGTGATGCCGACGCGCTTTTCATCGTCCTTTCGGTTTTTCATATAATAGACGATCAAAAACTGCCCGGCACTTTTTTTACCTTTGGAATACAACCGTGAAAACAGGTGGTTTTCGACGATGGTATTCACTTTGCGGCTTCTTTCCATTCAACAGATCACCTTACTTAAAACTTAATAAGTAAGTCTTGCTCTGCCCTTCGCGCGTCTTCTTTTCAATACTTTTCTTCCGTTGGCGTCAGCCATTCTCTTTCTGAAACCGTGTTCCATTTTTCTGTGACGCTTTTTAGGCTGGTAGGTTCTGAGCATTTCAAATGCACCTCCTGATTTATTTGCGCGTTCCCGCAAAAACCCGGTTTGCCGAAAAAAACCCGTCCCGACAGAAACGCAAAGTATATTATAATCATATTATACCGCTCTTGTCAAGAGATTTTTTTGTTTTTTACAATATTTTACATTTTTTGCTTTTCCACACGGGGTTGATAAAGTTATGTGGACAAGTTGAGTTTTCAGTCTTCAGTTTTCAGTTTTCAGATAAACTGCAAGAGATGGGATAAACTTATGGCTTGGAACAGTTACAAAGATTTGAAAGTCTGGTAAAAAAAGCATAACGCTTACAAGCGATATTTATAAATTGACCGAAAACGATATCCGGAATGTGATATCATTACTTAACGAAGTAAGCCGAATGCTTACCGCTTTGATTTTGAAAAACGACAATCAGAGTTCTCAAACTTCATTCAGTAATTTTCTGAAAACTGAAAACCGAAAACTGAAAACTTATATAATATATAAATATATATAAATATTATAAATTCTCTTGAAAAACCGCAAAAAGTATGATATAATAAAAGGTGAAGTAGTATAAATGCCGCAGTATGATTTTTTGCGGCTTTGACATATATATCGGAGGAATAAAATGCAGAATTTTTTGGCGGAAGCCACTTTTGCGGAAGTTTTACAGATAATGGGCGAGAAATACGTCGAAAGCTCCGTAAACTTTTTTCTCGGAAAAGCGTATATTTCCGATTTTGACGGAGTGAACATCACGATAACAGCCGAAAACTCGTTCAAACGCGACGCGATCATAAACCGCTACAAAACAAGGCTCGAAGATACTCTGTGCCAGGTTATGGACACGAAGGTAAGAGTCATCGTCAATTCAAGAGAAGATATCGGAAAAGAAGAAACAAACATATTCGACAAGACGGAAGCGCCGTACATCAACGAAAAAAAGGAAATCCCGGAGGAAAACACCGACAATATCTGGAACGGATACACCTTTGAAAACTTCGTAGTCGGCTCCTCTAACCGCGTCGCGCAGGCTGCCTGCATCAACGTCGCTTCCACTCCGTCAACGAACATCAACCCGCTTTTCATCTACGGGCCGTCCGGACTCGGAAAAACGCATCTTCTTTTTGCGATAATCAACGAAGTAAAGAAAAAACATTCAAATTACAACGTGCTTTACGTCACGGGCGAGCAGTTCACAAACGAGATAATCGACGCCATCGCGTCGTCGAAGGCTTCGTCGGCAAACGGAACGAGACCTACCGGCGTTTTCCGCGACAAATACCGCTCAGTCGATATGCTTCTCGTGGACGATATACAGTTCATCGCCGGAAAAATGACCGTGCAGGAGGAGTTTTTCCATACTTTCGATACGCTGTACAAGCTCAGAAAGCAGATCGTCCTCACGTCGGACAGAACGCCGAGAGATATGGACCTGCTCGAAGAAAGGCTCAGAACGCGCTTTGAAAGCGGTCTTATCGTAGATATCCAGCCGCCCGATCCGGAGCTGAGAACGGCGATATTCAAGCAGAAAACGCAGTCTTTGGGGCTTGACGTGCCAAACGACGTGCTTTCCTATATGGCTGAAAACATTGATTCCAACGTCAGACAGATTGAAGGCGCGATAAAGAAGATCTGGGCGCAGTCGTTCATCAACCGCGAAAAGATCACTCTCGAAATGGCAAAGACGGTGCTTGCCGACTATCTCAAATCCACCCGTCCCGTAATAACCACGGACAAGATCTTCTCGGTGCTTGAAAGAAGATACTCCATTTCAAGGGAAGAAATGCTCGGAAAACGCAGAACGGGCGATATAGTTTACGTCAGACACATTGCGATATATCTGATACAGGAATACACCGATCTTTCGCTCAAAAAGACGGGTAAACTCTTTGACCGCGACCACACCACGATAATTTCCGCCCGCGACAGCGTTCTGAAGCGTATGAAGAGCGACGCCGCGTTCAGCAGAGAGATCTCGGAGATAAAAGAAGACCTGGAAAAGAAGAAGTAAGAAGTAAGAGGTAATAGTGAAGAAGTAAGGAAATTATTTCACGCATCGGCGTGAAATAATCACCTCAACTCATAACTCCTAACTTACCAAGCCCTTTTCCACACCTTATCAACATAAAGGCAAAGTTTGAAAAATCGGTTTTTTAAGTGATTTCAAGCCTTTTCGGGCTTTTCCACTTATTCATACTTACTACTGCTCCCGTTACTTCTACCTCACGTTAATAAAGCGATAGCTGCTCTTCTCTATGCGCGCACGCGCGCGTGAGAAGAAAAAAGAAAAAATCAAACGAAAAACAGTCAGGAGAAAACAAAATGCCAATAAAATTTACGTCGGACAAATCAACTCTTTTATCGCTCATTTCCCCGGCAATGTACGCGACGTCGAACAAATCGACGCTTCCGGCGCTCGAGGGTCTGCTTTTTACGCTGAAAGGAGACGAACTCTCGGTCTGCGGCTATGACCAGGAAAAAGGTATAAAAACAAATTCTGTCGTCCACGGCAGAGAAGACGGTATGATAATCCTGAATTCCGCGAAAATTTCGGGTATTATCAAAAATCTTCCCGAATGTACCATAACTTTTGACTGTAATGATAAAAATATCGTAACGATAGTCGGCGCGGACAGTAATTTTGCGATCCACGGCATAGATTCTACCGCGTTCCCCACGATACCCGAGCTGCACGGCGAGAACAACACCAAAATAAAAGCAAGCGTGCTGCGCGATATCATCAATTCCACCTGTCACGCCATAGCTACCACGGATTCGCGCCCCGTCTTTATGGGCGAGCAGTTCAAGGTTGAAAACGGCGATCTCACCGTTGTTGCCGCCGATTACTGCCGTATGGCTATCAAAAAGGTCAAAGGCTGCGTCAAATCCGAAAAAGACAATTATTCGTTCATCGTTCCGGGAAAGGCACTGAACGATCTCGTGCGGCTCACCTCCGACGACGAAGACGAAATAGAGATCGAATTCACGAGAAAACACGTCATTTTCAAATGCGAAAATATGATACTTTTCTCAAGACTGCTCGAAGGTGATTTCCTCGATTACAAGACGGTCATTCCGTCGCCGGGCAAGACTTTTGTAAAGATAAACCGCACGGCGTTCATAGAAAGCGTCGAAAGAGCGTCGCTCATAATAGACGAAAAAATGAGGACTCCGCTCCATTTCCTGTTTACGAAAGGAAATCTTGAGATATTCTGCTCGACTCAATACGGAAAAGTCAATGACAACGTAAGAATAGAACTTGAAGGCGACGATATTGAAATAGGCTTCAACAACAGATACGTTCTCGACGCGCTCCGCGCCTGCAAGGACGAAGAGATCAATCTCACTCTGTTCACGCCGCTTATGTCGATGATAATAACTCCCGTCGAAAAGAGCGACGACAACGATTATCTGTATCTCGTGCTGCCTCTCAGACTTAAGGACTGATGAAAACCGATTTTATCGAACTTAAGGACTTCCGCAATCACGAAAATACGCATATCACCTTTGACGAAAATGTAAACGTGATAACGGGAGGAAACGGGCAGGGAAAGACCAATCTGCTCGAAGGTATCTTCCTTTTTGCGTCGGGCAAATCGTTCAGAGGGCAGACAGACCGCGAGCTGATACGCTTCGGCTGCCCGGAATCTTATATAAAACTCGGTTTTACCGACAGATTTTCAAGCCACACGCTTGAAATGTACCTTTATAAAAACAAAAAGCGCGTTCTTTACAAGGACGGCTGCCTTGTAAGCAGGCTTTCGGAATACCTCGGACTGTTCCGGGCGGTGGTGTTCACGCCCGATCATCTGAGGATAGTGAAATCGTCGCCGGACAACAGACGCAAGCTCGCCGATATTGCGATATGTCAGACGTTTCCGCGCTATGTGGCGTCGCTTTCGGAGTACAACAAGTTCACGATCCAGAAAAACAACCTGCTCAAAATGGGCGTGACGCGGCTTTCGGAGCCGATGCTTGACATTTACAACGAAAAACTCGCGTCCCTTTCGGCGCTGATAACGCTCAACCGCTATAATTACGTCAGAAAACTCGGCGAAAAGGCTGCCGAGTATATGAAAGAGATGACGTCAGGCAGAGAAGAGCTTGTACTTTCGTATTCCACTCAATACGGGAACGAATTTGTAAGAGAAAAACTGTATGAAAATTGCCTTTCCCTTTACGAACGCAAAAGGGAAACGGAAATAAACAAAAAAGTGTCGCTTTTCGGCTGCAATCACGACGATTTTACGGTACTGATAAACGGAAAAGACGCCAAAAGCTACGGCAGCCAGGGACAGCAGAGGAGCGCCGTGCTTGCGATAAAGCTTGCCGAAGGCGAGCTTGCCAAGACATACACGGGGGAAGAAAGCGTTTTTCTGTTCGACGACGTACTGAGTGAGCTTGATTCGTCAAGACGGGCGTATATCACCGAAAAACTCGGTTCCCGTCAGTTCATTATGACAGGCTGCGACACCGAAAACGACGAAAAGATCAAAAAGATAATAAGAATAAGCGAAGGTAAAGTAGTCTGATGTTCGTGCATATCGGAAAAAATCTTTCGATAAATGAAAAAGAAATAATAGGCATATTCGATATGGAAAGCTCCACCGTTTCGACCGAAACGAGAAATTTTCTGAAAAATATGCAGGATGATATGAAAACCGTGTCGCTGTGCGACGATATCCCGAAAACGTTCGTACTGTGCGACAATGAAATGACGGATACCGTGTATATCACGCAGATATCCGCAAAATCGACCTTAAACAGAATGAATCAGAGGTAAATTGATGGACAAAGAATTTGAAAAAGCAGCTTCCCAATACGGTGACAATCAGATACAGGTACTCGAAGGGCTTGAAGCGGTCAGAAAACGTCCCGGTATGTATATCGGTACGACGTCGATAAAGGGGCTTCATCACCTCATATACGAAATAGTCGATAACTCCATCGACGAAGCACTTGCGGGATTTTGTGACACGATAAAGGTCACGCTCTGCAATGACGGCTCCGTGCTTGTCGAAGACGACGGACGAGGCGTTCCGAGCGGGATAAACGAAAAACTCGGTCTTCCCACGCTGGAGGTCATATTTGCCACGCTCCACGCGGGCGGCAAATTCGGCGGCGGCGGTTACGCGATAGCCGGCGGTCTCCACGGTGTCGGCGCTTCCGTTGTCAACGCGCTTTCAAAGCGTCTCGAAGCGGTCAACCACCGCGACGGCAAGGAATACCGCATAGCTTTTGAATACGGCAAGGTAGTCGAGCCGTTCACCGTCGTCGGCGACACCGACAAACACGGGCTTACGGTAAGATTTTACCCGGACGACACCATTTTCGAGACAGTCACTTTTGAAAAAGAGATAGTCGAAAACAGACTGCGCGAGCAGGCGTTCCTCAACGGCGGCGTGAACCTTACGCTCATTGACGAGCGCGACGGCGGAGAGCCGGAGGTGTTCTGCTACGAAGGCGGCATAAGATCGTTCGTCGAATATCTCAACGAGATAAAGGGTGCCGAATGTATCCATAACGACGTCATCTACGTTTCCGGTCAGAAGGGAACGTCCATTGCCGAAGTTGCGATACAGTACAACGACACATATAACGAAACGGTGCTTTCATTTGCCAACAATATGCACACCGTCGAGGGCGGTACCCACGAAACGGGCTTCAAATCCGCGCTGACGAAGGTGCTGAACGATTACGGCAAAAAGAACGGCATCCTCAAAGCCGACGAAAAGCTGCAGGGCGAGGACACGCGTGAGGGCATCACGGCGGTCATCTCCGTAAAATTGGAGGACGCGCAGTTTGAGTCGCAGACCAAGGCAAAACTCGGAAATTCCGAGGTCAGAACGCTCGTCGAGGGTATGCTGAACGACAAGCTGACCGAATATTTTGAGGAAAACCCGTCAACTGCCAAAATCATAATCGAAAAATCAATAGGAGCCGCAAGAGCGAGAGAAGCGGCACGCAAGGCAAGAGAGCTTACGAGAAGAAAAGGACTGCTTGAATCGTCTATGCTTCCCGACAAGCTCGCCGACTGCAACGAACGCCGCCCCGAATTCACCGAGCTGTTTATGGTAGAGGGAGATTCCGCAGGCGGTACCGCAAAGGACGGAAGAAACCCGCAGTTCCAGGCGATCCTTCCGCTCAGGGGCAAGATACTGAACGTCGAAAAATCAAGGCTCGACAAAATATACACGTCGGTGCAGATAGTGCCGATAATCCTTGCGCTCGGCACCGGTATCGGCGACGAATTCGATATTTCAAAGCTCCGCTACGGCAAGATAATCATTATGGCGGATGCCGATGTTGACGGCGCACACATAAAAACGCTTATCCTCACGTTCTTCTTCCGTCATATGCGTCCGCTCATCGAGCAGGGACACGTCTATGCCGCAGTTCCTCCGCTTTACAAGGTGTATAAGGGAAAACAGCAGTTCTATGCGTTTTCCGATGAGGAAAGGGACGAATATATCGAAAAACTCGGCGGCGGCACAAATATCGGCGTTGAAAGATATAAAGGTCTTGGCGAAATGGACAAGGATCAGCTTGCCGAAACCACGCTTGACCCGACGAAGCGCATCCTCAAACGCATCACGATAGACGACGCTTACGAAGCCGACGCGATGTTCTCGCTCCTTATGGGCGATAAGGTCGAGCCGAGAAGAGAGTTTATTGAGAAGAATGCGAAGTATGCGCTGAATATTGATGTTTGATAAAAGGAGAAACTAATGGCAGACGATTTCGATGAAGTTGATTATTCGGAACACGAATCCCAAATAATACAGAATGTTGACATAAAAAAAGAAATAAGCACTTCATATATTGACTACGCGATGTCGGTCATCATCGGCAGGGCGCTGCCCGACGTGCGCGACGGTCTCAAACCCGTTCAGAGACGAGTGCTTTTCGCTATGTACGAAGACAAGCTGTTTTACAACGTACAGCACCGCAAGTCGGCGACGACGGTCGGCAACGTCATAGGTCACTATCACCCGCACGGCGACGCCGCGGTATATGACACTATGGTGCGTATGGTACAGCCCTTCTCGCTGCGCTATCCGCTCCTTGACGGACACGGAAACTTCGGCAACATAGACGGCGACGGTGCCGCCGCTTACCGTTACACCGAGGCAAGGCTTGCCAAAATAGCCAATCTGATGCTGCAGGACATCGACAAGGACACGGTGGACTTTGTCCCCAACTTCGACAACCGCCTTGTCGAGCCGGTCACGCTCCCGTCAAGATACCCGAACCTGCTTGTCAACGGCTCGGTAGGTATCGCCGTCGGTATGGCAACAAATATCCCGCCGCACAATCTCGGCGAAGTGCTTGACGCCTGCATCTACCTTATGGACAACCCCGACTGCACGGTGGACGACCTTATGAAGTTCGTCAAGGGCCCCGATTTCCCGACCTACGGCGTTATCCACGGCACCAACGGCATAAGAGAAGCCTACCTTACCGGCAGAGGCAGGGTAAAGGTAAGAGGTAAAGCCGAATTCGAGGAGAAAAAGGGAAAGACCTCGATAATCATAACCGAACTTCCGTACCAGGTGAACCGTTCTATGCTGCTTGCGAATATGGCGCAGCTCGTCCGCGACAAGAGGATAGAGGGAGTTTCGGATATCCGCAACGAATCCGGCGGCAAAAACGGTATGAGGATCGTCGTGGAGCTTAAGCGCGACGCGAATCCGCAGGTAGTGCTTAATCTGTTCTACAAATACACCCAGCTCCAGGACACCTGCGCCATAAATATGCTCGCTCTCGTTGACAACCAGCCGAAGACGCTCGGTCTCAAGCCGCTTCTTCAGTGCTATGTGAAGTACCAGGAAGAAGTCATCACGAGAAAGATAAAATACGAGCTTGAAAAAGCAGAAAAAGAAGCCCACATCTACGAGGGCTTCAAGATAGCGATCGACTATATCGACGAAGTGATACGCATTATCCGCGCTTCCGATTCCGTTGCCGACGCCAAGGTGAACCTTATGGCGCGCTTCGGGCTTGACGAGGTGCAGGCGCAGGCGATAGTCGATATGACGCTCGGCAGACTTTCCGGAATGGAAAGAAAGAAGATAGAAGATCATCTGATCGAGCTTTACGCAAAGATAGAGGAATACAAGGGCATCCTCGCCGACGAAGGCAAGGTAAAACAGATAATCAAGGACGATATGGCGGATATCAAAGCCAAATACGGCGACGACAGACGCACCGCCATTGAAGAAGCCGAGGACGACATACTCATCGAAGACCTCATCGACCGCGAGGACTGCGTCATCACCGTGACCAACGCGGGTTACGTCAAGCGTCTTCCCGCCGAAACGTACACGTCGCAGAGACGCGGCGGCAGAGGCATCACGGCGATGTCCACGAAAGAGGAAGATTTCGTAAGCAACGTGTATATCTCACATTCGCACGACTTTTTGCTTATGTTCTCCAACCTCGGCAAAATGTATATCAAAAAATGCTACGAGATCCCCGAAGCGGGCAGGACGGCAAAGGGAACGAACATCGTCAACCTGCTCTCGCTTTCCGAGGGCGAAACGATAACGACGGCTATCCCCATAACGGGCTTTACCGATCACGAATATCTCGTTATGGTAACGAAGAACGGCGTCGTCAAGAGAGTGGCTCTCAGCGAGTACAACACAAAAAGATCCACGGGAATTTTTGCGATAACTCTTGACGAAGGCGACGAATTGCTGTATGTTATGAAGACGGACGGGACGAACACGATCCTTGCCGCCACCAAAGACGGTATGGCGATAAGATTCGACGAAAACGACGTCAGGGCGATGGGCAGACAGGCAAGAGGCGTCAAGCTGATGAACATTGACCGCGAAACGGTCGTTGTCGGCGCGGTCTCCGTACCTGCCGATACCTCGCTCATCACCGTGCTCACCGTCACCGAGGGCGGATTCGGCAAGCGGACGCGGCTCGAGGATTTCCCCGTTCAGAACAGAGGCGGCAAAGGCATAATCTGCCACAGGATAAACGAAAAGACGGGCGAGCTTGTAGGTCTTGAGCTTGTCGAGGACGGCGACGACTGTATGATAATCACCGACGAGGGCATCATCATCAGAACGGCTGTCAGCGAGATCCCCGTTTACGGCAGAACGACGTCCGGCGTCATCGCTATGCGTACTGCCGAAGGCTCCAAGGTCACGGGCTTTACCAAGGTCAAGACCGTAAAGGAAGAAGAAGCATCGTCGGACAACGCGGAAAACGGTGCGGAAGCCGAAGTCTTCCCCGAAAATGACGAAGAAAACGATACAGATACCGAAAGGAACGAATAAAATGGCAGTAACAACTCTTATTCTGGAAAACAATCCGAGCAAGGAAGTCCGTCACGCGACGCTGCTCAACGCACTGCGCGAGCATTTCAACAACCCGGATATTGATATCGAATATTCGCCCAAGGGCAAACCGACGGTGAAGAACATAAACAAGCACATAAGCGTCACGACGGTCGAAAATTATATGATCTGCGCCATTTCCGACACCGTTATCGGCATCGACGGCGAGCGTATCAGCCGTTTTACCGAAAGCAAGACCGATTTCACCACGATGGCGGAGCGCTTTTTCACCGATGAGGAAGCCGACTACGTCCACGAGGGCGACGACACCGGCGTGAGATTTGCGAAGATCTGGGTGCGTAAGGAAGCGTACTGCAAATTCACCGGCAAGGGACTTGCCGACTTTGCGAACTTCTCCGTCACCGACGGCGAACGCTTTTACAGCAAGATCAACGGTATCCCCATAAAGAAATTTAACGTGTCGATCCCGTCGGCAAGCGAGTATTTCTTCATCATCGTGGGAGACTATTCGGCGTGATCGCACGCTGACGCGAAATGATATATTGCTTCGCAGCATAAATAATTACTATTACAAAAGTGTACTCTCATCTTTCGGATAAAAGTACACTTTTACTCTTTTGCCCTATTCTGTTTGCATTGTAACCGCCAAATAAGTCGGCGTATAGAAAAAAGGAAGCAAAAAGCAGTGGTCACACGATTATGGCATGAATCAGTCTACGTTTTACAAGCACCTTCGAATGCTTCGTGAATATTGCATAGACGTATCCGATATGCTATAATTTTATTAAAACAGCAAATCAACCATATTTTTCTGCAACTAATAGGGTAAAACAGCCGATGACGGCAGAAAGGAGGAACCTCTATGATCGGATTTGACAAGGATTTTGAGAAGCAGTGCGGTGAATATTTGGAATACCTCTATCGTCTTGCTGAAAAGCAATATAACGATTGTGCAGACATTGATACCTTGGTGCAAGACACTCTTGCGATATTGCTCGTGAAAATCAGTAAGGGTGAAAACGTTGAATATCCAAAGGGATTTCTGTCCTCAGTTCTCAAAAACAAATATAACGCCTGGCTTCGTGAAAAATATAAGGCGGAGCTTGTAGAATATTGTGACGGCGCTATCAGCGAAACCTACAACGAATTCGAGGAAAAAGAAGAAGCTGAGCGCAAGACCGAGGAATACGAATCGGTACGCCGAGAGATCGGTCGATTGATCCGTATTTATCGCGAGGTCACAGTACGCCACTACGTTCACGGACAAACGGTTGAACAGATTTCAAAAGAGCTTGGTATTCCGCGCGGAACGGTACTTTCCCGACTTTCCACGGCACGAGATCAGATCAAAGAGGGACTTGAAAATATGGAAAAATATTCGCAGATCAGTTACGAACCGAAAACAGCATCCATTGGCATATGGGGCAATGGCGGACTTAATGACGAACCGTTCTCGCTTATGCATTCGGATATTGAAGCCAACATTTTGAATTTGGCATACGAAAATCCCGTATCCGTACGCGGTATTGCCGATATGATGGGTATGCCCAGTGCATATATTGAACCCATCATTGATGTTTTAATTCGAGGCGAGCTGATGGGCAGAACAACGGGAGGGCTTGTCTATACCCGTTGCTTCGTGCAAAGATATGAGGATGCCTTTGGAGATATCCCCGCCCAAGAAAAGCTTGCCGATAAATATGCATCTCAGGTATGGGAGATCGTTTGGAAACGCATTGAACCGCTGACGAAACGTGATGATTTTGCAGAGATGTCCGATAAGCAAAAGGCGACTATGCTTTTGTTTATTATGAATCAAATGCTGAATGATGTTTTGCGCAAGAGCCGTCCCGATTCGGAGCATACTCCAAAACAGCTACCCGACCGTCCCAATGCGGGCAGATGGCTTGCAACACTAACCGTATATGAGCACAATCAAAAGCGATATAATCCATACGATGGCTCAGGCCCGGTATACGTCGGATACAGTGCGAATGATGACGGCAAGTTTGATTGCCAAATGTTCGATTGTCAATCGCTTTTTGGAGATGCACATTGGGCATACAATCAGTTCAAGTACAGATGTTCCTTGCAGAGCATTCTGCGTTTTTATGCATCCTTGCTGCCTTGTGACGTAAAGACCGATAACAAGCTTGTTTATGAGTTGATTCCAGAATTTGAAAAGCTTTGTATATTGAAGCGAGATGCAGACGGTGAGATCAAATTGGATATTCCGGCATTGCCGTTCTCTGAGGTAACAAAGCATTGGAATCCT
>JAZUKE010000096.1:0-19291 GCA_045643125.1 Eubacteriales bacterium | reverse complement strand
CTAATTCCTGCTCTGTAAGAAAGTAACCGTAATATCCAAACACGGGTGCACACTTTTCACATACAAAAGCATAATATCCGTCTTTTGGCAGCCCATCTGTGTTCAGTAACTTTTCTGCTTTAATCAGTTGCTTTTCAATTTCCTTTTCACCGTTTTCTAAACCGTCTCGGGCGGCAATAAGGTCGGCAATATTAAGGTATGTAATGGCAACTTGGGGTTCGCCGTTTTCCTGCTTTTCCATCACCGAAACGGCCCTCTGATAGAGTTCCTCCGCCTCACGGAATTCTTTGAGATCGGTAAATGTCAGGGCCATATTGTTATACAGTCCGCCGAGTCTTGCGTCATCAGCATCGAGTGCGGATTCGTAAATCGACCTTGCTTTTTGATAGAGAGGCAGCGCATCCTCTGCCTTTCCGAACGCTTTATATCCCGTTGCGGCGTTGATAAGTGTCGTGCCGTAAGTAACCGACTCTTCCATATCCATAGAATCCGCAAGAGACAGTGCCTCGCTTACAGCAGTAAGACATTCTTTTTCTTTTTCGGTTTTTCGGTAAAGTCCTATCTGCTCATTCAACACAGTGAGCTTTCCGCGCATATCGTGACACGCCTCTGCTTCCGTCAGCCAATACCGCAAATGTCTTTCCGCCGCATCATAGTCATTTTTGTGCAGATAAGAATCCAATTTGTCGATAATCCGTCCAACCGGAATCGGAGTAACCTCTGGGTGCATATTAAGCAGGCACCTGGGTTCTTCATAATCTTCTTTTGATAAAAAATCATTCATTTGATGTTCCATCGCCGCCTCCGAATAATAGTAGAATATTTTTTATTTTAGCATATTCTTGCCGTGATTACAACCGTTTACAATAATTTCACACAAAATATCCGGCTCTGTCATTATTGTCTCTGCCGGAATGTATTACGAAAGCAATCCGTTCCTTTCGGAAAATGCGGACGTTTACGATAGCGGCGTCAAACTTACAACGTTTGAAAATCTCAAAAAATTTGACTCCTCTTACATATAAAAAACATTTCCATTTTCTTGTATACAGCGCACTTTTAGCCTATTACTGGTATGTATGGTCTCTGCTTCGCCGTACATTCGGAGAGACGCGCGAGGATATAGAATTCAGCTACGGCGAAACGGCAAAGAAATACGCAAAAGAACTTTCAGATTATAACAATGTAAAATAGTTATATCGAAAACAAGCCATAAAACAAAAGCAGGTAATATCTGAAACATAAGATATTATCTGCTTTTTTGTATACGAATATTGCTATTTTAATGACGCGTAACCGGAGCTGTTTTCCGGACGGATTCAGATTTTCATAGCGACTTCATAGGCGCGCCAGATGACGGAACGAAGGTTGCCCACCTTAAGGCAGTCGCCGACAAGATATACATTGCGGGATTCTTCCGCGATCGGCATCGGCGTATAGCCGACGGCACCGAGTACGCTGTCGCAGGGGAGTTCGATGTTTTGTCCATTCTTGTCGGAGCAGACGATGAATCCGTCTTTTACTTCTTTAAGAGTCGTTTCGAGATATACGGGGACATTGTTGAGTGCGAACCATTCACGGAGATAGGAGGAATTTGCAAGGCAGACGCCTTTTTGCCTAACAAGGTCGTCCTTCATTTCATCGATGACCGGCTTTTTGCCCTTGAGCGCAAGCCCATAAGCAATTTCGCAGCCGGTTAGTCCGCCGCCGATAACGGCAACGGTTTCTCCGACATCTTTTTCACCGTTCAGGAACTCGCACGCTTCCACCATCTTTTCATATCCGGGAACCTTTTTGAGGGTTATGGGCTTTGATCCGGTAGCAATAACGACTGTCTCGTCTGCAAAGGCGTACAGATCCTTTATCTCATCGTTCAGACGTACTTCTATATCGAGTTTCTTCATCTGCAGTCGATACCAATCAAGTAATTCACGAAGTTTTCCCTTATAGCTTTCTGCACTTGCGGGAATGAATGTGCCGCCGAGAACTCCGCTCTTTTCGTGGATGACGGGATTATGACCTCTGAGCTTAAGAACACGCGCGGTTTCCATACCGCCTATGCCGCCGCCTATGATATGGACGGTTTTCGGGGACTTCGTTTTTACGATCTTATGCTTGTTCCACTGCATCGTTTCGGCGTTTACGGCGCAGCGCGCAAGGTGCGTACTGTCCGAAAGGTCCTGGTCATTGGGAACGCCTTTATAATGGCACATATTGAAGCAGCCGTTATGACAAAGGATGCAGGGACGTATGTCTTCCTCTTTATCGTCGGCAAGCTTTGTTATCCATTCCTGGTCTGCAAGGAACTGACGTGCAAATCCCGCACCGTCAAGTCTGCCTGCGGCGATGGATTCGGCGGCGGTCCTCGGGTCGAGACGACCTGCGCAGACCACCGGCTTATCGGTAAACTGTTTTATATGCTCAACGTCCGCAAGGTTGCAGTTTTCGGGCATATAGATGGGCGGATGCGCCCAATACCATGCGTCGTAAGTGCCGTTATCGCAGTTGAACATATCATATCCGGCATCGGAAAGATACTTGATCGCTTTTTCGCTTTCTTCCATATCACGTCCGGCTTCGACATAGTCCTCACCGGGCAGAGCGCCCTGGCGCATACCTTTTGTTTTGGAAATAACGGAGTATCTGAGTGAAACGGGGAAGTCGTCGCCGCAAAGCTTCTTGATGGCTTTCACTATTTCGACGGCGAAGCGATAGCGGTTTTCAAAGCTTCCGCCGTATTCGTCCGTTCTCTTATTGACGTATTTCAGCGTGAACTGATCAAGCAGATATCCTTCGTGAACGGCATGGACTTCCACACCGTCAACACCCGCATCCTTGAGTTTTTTGGAGCTTACCGCAAATGCTTCGATGAAACGGTCGATCTCCTTCTTTGTCATTTCACGGGAAGGAAGTTTATCCGACCAGCGGTTTTCTGCAGGGGATGCCGAAGCGGTTATTTTATCAAGATTCATTATCGGCTTGCTCAGAACATTCAGCACCGGGTTATTATACAATTTTTCCATCATACTGCTGACGGTGAACGAGCGTCCGAAGCCTGCTGTCAGCTGAACGAACAGTTTGGCACCGGTTTTATGGAATTCGGGCATCCATTTTGCAAGGTCGGAATACATTTTGTTGTTTTTGTCGAGCCATTGTCCCATAATGGGATTGTAAACGGGCTGACATCCCGGCAGAACAAGTCCGCAGTTGTTTTTTGCGACTTCCATAATGAACTTTGCGCCGTCTTTGTCGAAATGGTTTATCTCCATCCATCCGAAAAGGTCGGTGCCGCCCATACTTGTAAGGACAAAACGGTTTTTTATTTCACATTTTCCTATTTTCCAGGGAGTAAATAAAGGCTGTAATTTTTTATCCATAATGCTCCTCCCGGTCAATCGACCGTAACGGTACCGTCTTCTTCGATGGTGATCTTCATACCGTCTTTAACGTAGTCAAGGAATTCTTCACCGAGACAATCCACCGTTACCATAGGCTCGTCGCACCAGTTTGCCGCAAGAACTGCACCGGCAGCCGCAAGCGAATCTATATGCTCGCTGAAAAGCAGGCAGGCAGGGCATTTGCCGAGCGATTTGGCACAGAACAGCACCATACCGCCGGTAGTTGATCCGATCGTCTGCGGAAGGCAGAGTGCCTTGTTCTGCATAGGCTTTCTGTAAAGGTCTTTGTTATTCTGGTCATCACATTCGGTTTGCTTATACTTACTGCCGAGAATGGGGATATCACCGAACTGCAAAGCACCCTGGAAGGAAGCAAGAGTATTGAATCCCTCGTGAGAAACAAGCGCTTCGGCGGTGCATTTTCCGGCAACGACGGGACGCCCTTTGAACTGTTTCATATTCACTTTACCTCCTTGGAAATGATATCGAGAATTTCGCTTGTGGTGTAGTAACGAGCAGTTGTATACGTTCTCAATTTATTGGAGTTTGTTATGACCGGCATCGCTTTGGCAAGAGGGTTGTTCATATACATAAGCGGGCATATATCCGAAAGAACGACGCCGCACTCTTTGAGTTTGGCATTTCCGGCGGTCTTTTCAAATTTTTCCTTGACTCCGGGCGCACAGGTGAAGACGGTGGGAACGCTGACTTTTTTTAGACCGTTCTTTTTGAGCATATCGGAAAGTGTATCGGTAAGTTCATTGAGTTGGGCGAAGGAAAGATGCGGACATCCCACGAAGCAGAGCTTCGGCTTTGCGTCTTTATTTTTCCAGATAACGGGATAATTGTCCTTTACGCGCTTAAGCTCGGCGTCGTCGATAACATATACTTTCGCGTTTTCGGCAATAAGGCTTTCGCCCATTTCTACGGCTTCGGGAGTAAGATGCGCGATATGATACAGACCTACTGCTCCGTTTGATGCGGTGGCTGCGCCGAAATCCTTAAGATATGCGCAGACATCATCGGTCAGCTCATTGCCGAGCCATTTATCAAGCCCGTATACATACGGAACGCTTTCCATTACTTTCATACCGATAGCCGAGCCCAATATCTGAGCTTCGGGCTTTTCTGACGTTTCTACCTTGACGATCCAGGTGGCTTTTCTTCCTTCATCGGTCAAAAGACCGAAGTAAGGCACGAAACCTACAATAGAGCCGAACAGCTCTATTATGCCCGAATTTCTGTTGCATTTTGCACCAAGAACCGAGTTTGCATACACAACGGCGGAAGATTCAGCCCAGGAAAGCACGTCACCTTTATTCGGCTTATTGCCGACTTCGTCCATATAGCAGGTGCAGGTATATGCCTTTTTGTCAACAAGACCGAGTTTTTCAAGCTGGGCATCGTATTCATCCTGATATGAATACATAAACTTCTTGAAAACGATATTTTTCAATAAGTCGGACGGAACGTTTTTATCAAGCGGCTTCGGGTCAACGGAGAATTTTTGCCCCGAAAGCGCACCGCTTTCTATGAGCTTGTCCATCAGCTCATATACGGGTTTCATAACACCAAGCCCGAAGCTTGTGACGAGATGTCCCATACTGCCCGTGACCGGCACCATTTTCGTGGCGCCGAAAGCATCGCCGTACATAACGAGAGTCTTCATTATTTTTGCCGTGGTTTCGCCTTTTGCTCCCGACAGAAGCGCTTTTTGCTCCTCTGTCAGTTCCATTTTGTAACTGAACTCATCTGTCATAGTTGTACCTCCTGCATTATATCAAAATAAGTGATCCGAATAATTCATAAATACCTTATTCGTGCTTATTATATAGTAATTATCAACGTAATGTCAATAATTTTTTCTTATCCTTTGATATCTTTTGCCCGAAGATATCAAAAACTTTTCAAACGCTATTGAAATAGGCAAAGAAAAATGTTATAATTCTGTCATCAAAAATTTGAGGTAAAACGAGATGAAGAAAAAAATACTGATGATAGGAACGGGCGGCACGATAAGCAGCCAGGATGACGGCAACGGACTTACACCGGGGATGAAAGCCGAAGCCCTTATGAAATTCTGCCCGTATATAAAAGAGCTGTGTGACGTTGACTGTGTTCAGCCTATCTTTCTTGATTCCACAAATATCCGTCCCGGACATTGGATGAAGATAGCAGATACGGTGCAGAAATACTATGACGATTATGACGGCTTCGTTGTCACTCACGGAACCGACACTATGGCATATACCGCTTCCGGATTAAGCTATCTTGTGCAGAACAGCCGCAAGCCGATCGTCATAACCGGTTCCCAAAAACCCATCGACGAACCCGGCTCCGACGCGATACGCAACCTTACCGATGCTTTCATCTGTGCCTGCGATGATAATAGTCACAATGTTATGGTCGTGTTTTTCGGCTCAGTCATTGCGGGAACAAGAGCAAGGAAGAATTATTCAAGGAGTTACGCCGCATTCGGCAGCATAAATTTCCCGGAGATAGCAAAAGTAGTAAACGGAAAAATGATTCACTATATCAATGATGGTATAGTCGGAGAAACGGTGTTTTATGATTATCTCAATCCGAATATCGGCGTTCTCAAATTCGTTCCGGGACTTCGCAACGAGATCCTGCAAAGCCTTATCGAGCAATACGACGGGCTTGTGATCGAGTCATTCGGCGTCGGAGGACTGCCGGAGTATTCGGATTACTATGCTCAGATAAAACAGGCAAGCGAAAACGGAAAGCTTATCGTTATGACGACACAGGTCGCCAACGAGGGCAGCGATCTTTCGGTATACAAGGTCGGAGCGCAGGTCAAAAACAACCTTAAAGTGCTTGAAGCACACGATATGACCACCGAATCGGCTTTTGCAAAGCTGATGTGGATAGTCGGCGTTACGAACGATTTTGAAAGTGCCGAACGATATTTCTACACGACGGTAAATCACGACATACTTTGCGGAAACCTTTGATTGAATATTATTAAATACCTCTGTTCATCAGACGAACAGAGGTATTTTGATTTTATATCAGAATGTTTTATATTTCAAAACTTTTTCTGCGTTTTATCGTGATAGCGGCAAATACGGCAATAAGTGCAAAAAGACCGAAGAAAGCCAGTTTTGAAACATTATCGCCTGCAGGCGGAACTGCGGACGTTTCGGATTCTGCCGGGAGGTCCGACGATTCATCGGCAGACGATTCTTCGGAGCTTTCATCTGTTTCGGATGTTTCGGAAGAACTTTCCGGTTTTGCGTATCCGCTGAGTACGAAAGACTTGAGGATGCGGTGCGCGTTCGTGATGCCGGCAAGGTCTTTATAAAGAAGATCGGCTATCTCGTCATCGGGGAAAAGGGTTTTAACGTAATCGACCATATCGGGAGTAGCGTAAGCAAGCACCATCGAATAAGCTTTCAGCTGCGACGCTTTCGCTGTCGTAAGCGTGACGCTGCATCCGTCCTGCACTGCGCTGCAAAGGTCGTCGAGCTTGAAACCGCTGATAACTGTATTGAAAGCGTTAAGCTTTTCCGAAGCGGCTTCTTCGGTATCAAAAGTGAAAGTTTCGTTGCTTTTTTCAAAGATATCGGTGCGGTTTTTGAAATATTTTTTGAATATCTCGCGGTAAGCAGTGCGGTCTTCCTCGCTCATACAGGAGTATTCGCCGATAGCTCCGAAAGAGCCGAGCAGGGAAGTAAGCTCGGTATTATCGCTGAAAGAATCGGAAACTTCAATGCCGTATCTGTTCAGATGTTCGTTTTCAAACGGCAGAAAATCAGCGAAAAAGTCGTCTTCGTTGATTATATTGAATATCGTTTTATATTCTGCGGCATTTTCCGCAAGCGTGATCTTCGGTGCGGCAAAAGTATAAGTATAGCTTTGAACACCGTCTGTATTTTCGTATTCGGCGCCGAGTACGTTTGCGATGGCACCGCCGCGTGAATGACCGGTAAAGAGAATGCAGTCAGGCTCGTCATCGGTACCGACTTCTTTGATGTAGTCATTTATTCTGACTTTTGCCGCATTGGCGGCAACGTCAATGCTCTTGAGATGTTCGGGATTTGTCCAATTCGGATGCTCGTCTATCGCATCGGGATCACCTACGTCGAATACGCTGAGCCATTCGCCGGAAGAAAACGCTCCTCTGAAAACGAATACGAATACGTCTTTTCCGTTTATGCTCTTATGACCTGCCATAAATGTGGCGGAATCGTTTTTGTCGATATCGGTCGATGTTTTATCGTAGGTTTCGATCCTGCGTACGTTTTCAAAGCCGAAAGAAGTCAAAAACGATGTGCAGGCGTAGGCTTCGCCGCTGTCTTTAAGAATCGCTTTGTTTTCGTTTGAAGTTCCTTCGTCTTTCTCCCTGTAATATGCGTCAAAAGACGCAACGGAAGAGAATTTTGCAAGTGAACTGTTGAAAACCGTGTTGCTTTCTTCCGTGAGCCAGTCAAAGTCAAACGACACCGAAACATCGACTGCGCTGTCATCATTTGTGAACAATGCGCCTTTAAGCGTAAATTCATTTTCTTCTTTTTCTGCAAATACCGTAAATGCAAATGTCAGAATCACAGATACGGAAATGAGCAGTGATAAGATACGTTTTTTCATTATCTGCCTCCAATGGTTTTAATACACCGCGTGATTGTATCACTACTGCACAGAAAAGTCAACCGTTAAGGCTTCTTTTTGAAAAAGAAGCAGTTATACATGTATCCCGCAAAAGCAAGCAGCGCAGCGGCGGCTCCCACGGCGTAACCGATCGAAACGGGAGCTTGGAAGCCTTCGGGTGCAACGACGATATAAGTTGCGCTGACGGCGGTCATAAAAGAAGCGGGAATAGCAGTTATCAGTGAATACGCTTTATTTTTCGCTTTGCGTATAAGATACGCCGTCGCCATCCAGAGCGCGATCATCGCAAGTGTCTGATTGCTCCAGGAAAAATATCTCCACAGCACGTCGAAATTTATCTGAGTAAGGATTGCCGCACACACAAAAAGCGGGATCGCTATGAATAGCCTGTTTCTTATTTTCTTCTGATCGAGTTTCAGACATTCGGCTATCGTGAGTCGTGCCGCACGGAACGCGGTGTCGCCGGACGTTATCGGGCAAATACATACGCCGACGACCGCAAGGATGCCGCCGAATATACCCAAAAGACCGGTCGAGATCTCATATACGACGCCCGACTGTCCGAGAGAAGAGATAGCACTCTGCAATTCGTGAGTCGCACCGTAATAGGCAACGCCGGCTGCCGCCCAGATAAGAGCGATGACCGATTCGCATATCATAGCGCCGTAAAACACCTTTCTGCCGTCTTTTTCGGTCGTTATGCACTTTGCTACCATCGGAGACTGAGTTGCGTGGAAGCCCGAAATGGCGCCGCACGCGACGGTGACGAACATAAAAGGCCATACGGGGAGGTTATCCGGATGAAGGTCGGAAAATGTTATTTCGGGTATGGTATAACCTTCAAGGGAGATACCGCTTATGATACCAACAGCCATAACAAGCAGAATAAGACCGAAGATCGGATAGATTTTCGCAATCAGCTTGTCGATCGGCAATATCGTTGCCGTTACGAAATAAATGAGGATGATTATTACCCATACGTTTTTGCTCACAAACGACGGTGTCAGATCGGCAAGAAGAGCCGCAGGGCTTGTAATAAATACAGTACCGCAGAGCAGCAAAAGAATAACGGTGAAAACACGCATTGCCCATTTGGCGGAAGAACCGAGATATATTCCCATCAGCTCCGCAATGGAAACGCCTTTGTTGCGGCATGATATCATTCCGCACATATAGTCGTGTACCGCTCCCGCAAAGACAGAACCGAAAACGATCCAAAGGAATACGACGGGACCGAACACCGCGCCCATTATCGCTCCGAATATCGGTCCGGTACCGGCAATATTCAGAAATTGAATCAAAAATGCTTTCCACGTTTTTATGGGAACGCAATCCACTCCGTCGTTTTCGGAGATCGCAGGCGTGATGCGTTCATCAGGCGAGAAAACTTCGTTTACAACTTTTCCCCATACCAAATATCCGATTATCAGCACCGCAAGGGAAAGAACGAATGATATCATAATACAATCAGGACCTTTCATATTAGATATGTCAGTTCAATTATACAATAAAAGATATTTTTTTCAATAGATAAGCGTTAAATTCATTGTTTTTGGGGAATATAGCACGTCCGATCCCAATCGAACGGAGCGTGATTCCGTGCATGGAGCCAGTCATAAATCCGAATACATGCTCGATCCGGCTGCCGGTTTTGGATTTCTTTCTGTTGCTTTCCTTTTGCTCATCGGTCAAAGGCTTGCCGCGATACCCTTTTTCGCAGACACGGTTTTCCACATGGGCGGGGATTTCTTTGCCGACATACGCACTGTCCGCGTAAACAATTTGGTCTTCTTCGGTGAGAAAATCGGTGAACTCGTTGCTGTCATTTTAAACATCATTACAACATCAAACGGCGGTCTGCCTGCATTGCTTTTCCGTTCTTTGCGGAACGCATTTTCAAGCAAAGGACGGAATGCTTCAAAATGAATTATTCTATAATAATTCTGCCTTCGATACTTCTGTAGGCGGAAAGATCTCCGTTAAGATGGACAACATAATCAATGAGAGACTGGTAGTCAAGAATAAAGCCGTCAATGATTATCTCTGCCTTGTTCATAAAGTTGCCCATTCCGCATCCGCCTTTTTTGACGAAATGATCGGTCGTGGTAACGGTATAGAATTCATTAGGATCAAGGTCGATATATTCACCGTTTTTCAAAACCTTTACTTCTTTTACACGTCTTGTATCGCCGACGGAAACGAGCATATCATCCTCGTCTGTCACGACAGACGTCTGAACGGAACTGTCAATGACGACCTTTAAGCCAGAAATTTGCTGGAAGCTGCTGAATTCGCCGACCGGTTTGCCGTCTTTGACTCTTTCATCGGAGACGCTTTGATAGAAATATTCAAGCATATCAAGAAGATCCGCACCTTTCACTTTTATGACGCAAAGCATATTTCCGTAAGGACTGACGGAGATCAGATCGTTATTTGTTATATCACCCGCAAGATCGGCACGGACTCCTGCGCCGTTGATAAGACCGATATCGGATTCGCCGCACCCTCTGAAGGCGTCTGCAACTAAATTGCCGACAGCAGTTTCGCGGTTGCGAACGACACGCACGCCGTTTTCGTCGTTGCAGGACATTGAAAAGTCGATGTTGGCAACTACCGTGTTAAGATTCGTGTCGTATTCGGCGACGATATCGGAAATGGCGGCTGCTTCCGCCTCGGCTTCGTATTCATAACCGCTTATATAGCCGGCAGAAATGATACCGTTCGCGCTTATGACGACACGTCCGATATTTGCGAGCTTGGTTCCCGTTGAAGTAAGAAGAACATCTTTGCCGTCTTTGCCTTTGACGATGCTGCAGGGGATCTCGGAATGTGAATGTGCGTCAAGAACGACGTCCGCGCCGGATATGTTATGTATAAGTTCAAGAGACGTGTAAGGCGAGTCTTCTTCCGCATTCGTGCCGAGGTGGGAAAGAAGTATGACGTAATCCGCACCGGCGTTGCGGCAGGAATCAATGGTGTCCTGAACGGTCTGATAAAACAGTTTGCCGTCTTCGCTTTCACCGAAAGTATAAACTCTTTCGCCGTCTTCACGGAAATGAGCGGGGCTTGCCGCATTTATGGAAGTCGGAGTAGCAATTCCTACAAAACCCACTTTGACGTCACCGTATTCGGCGATCTCATAAGGAAGTATGTTTTTGAGCGGATTTTCGTTTTTGCCGGTATATTTAAGATTGCAGCAAAGAACTTTTGCGTCAAGCTTTTCGATATTTGAAACAAGCTGCTTGATGCCAAAATCGAATTCGTGGTTTCCGAGAGTAACGTAGTCATAACCTACAAGGTTCATTATCTTTATCGCACATTCGCCTTTTGATACCGTGCCCAGATAACCGCCCTGCGAAAAGTCACCGCAGTCAACGAGCGTGACATAATCGGAAACCTTCATAAGCTCTTTTTTATAGGATGCAAGACCTGCGTAACCGATATTTTCGTCTATGCCGAAGTGAACGTCATTTGTAAAAAGAATGATGATATCGTCATTTACGATGGTCTGTGTATCGTTGCCGCATCCGAATAAAACGAATGAGAACGACATAAGAATACAAAAAACAAGCAAAATGCTTAAAAATCTCTTTTTCATTACAATATGATCCTTTCTTTTATGTACACAAGTTCAGTTATAATAACACAAATATTCGTATATGTCAATCAAAAATCACTTTTGAAAATGGTTTTGTAAAATAAATGTTGACAATATGCCATATTAATAGTATAATTACAAGGTAATTTTATAATTGGAGAGAGTATGAAAGATAAGAAAAAAGGCACCAGAAGCATATTATTCAGCGCGCTGCTTTTTGTCGTGCTTTTCGCCGTCACATACTATATATTATATAAAAAGTTTGAGATCAACAGCATAATCAATATTATCAGCGAAGCAAAGACAGACTATCTCTATATTGCTCTTGCGATGATATTCGTTTATATGCTTTGCTACGGACTATTTGCAAAGACTATCCTTAAAGTACGGGGATGCAGCATAAGCGTCACAAAGGGATTCGTTTATGCGTGCATTGATTTCTACTTCTGCGGCATTACGCCGTCTGCCTCCGGCGGACAGCCTATGGTCATCTATTATATGAATAAGGACGGTATCCCCGTATCCGCGGGCACTCTTTCGACTTTTGTGCATACCTGCGTGTATAAGTCCGTTCTGCTCATATTGAACCTTCTATGCCTCGTTTTCTTTGCGCCTGTGTGGTATGATGCGGGACCGTGGTTCATAGTTCTTTGGGCAATAGGTTTTCTTGTCAATGCTTTCGTTATTGCCGTCGGTCTTCTTTCGATGTTCAAAAGAGACTTGACGTATAATTTTTGCGAAAAGATCATAAAAATCGGCGCAAAGCTCCATATAATCAAGAAACCCGAAGAAAGACTTGAATCATTCAACCGTTCGCTTGACGATTATCAGCAGGCAGCCAAAGACCTTAAAGGCAGAACATCACTGATAATAAAACTGTTCCTTATCGTTTTCGTGCAAAGGATCGCTATATTCGCTGTCGCGTTCATCGTATATAAATCGCTCGGAAATGCCGGATACGGTTTTATGTATTTTCTTGCGGTGCAGGTATTTATTGCACTTGCGGTAGATTCGCTTCCGCTTCCCGGAGGTATAGGCGCAAACGAAGCCGCGATAATTATGATGTACACATCCACTTTCGGCGAAGACAAAGCCGCAAGCGCGATGCTGCTTATCAGATTTTTCAACTGTTACGTTGCACTTGTAATTTCTTTTGTCGTATTTGCCATAAATTACGTTTCCCATTGGTTCAAACTGAAAAGGAAAGAATAAGATGGATTCAATCATAAAAAAAAGAGAAAGCGATGAGCTTATCCTCGCTCCCGAGGAGAAAGCGTTGAATTTTCTTTACGAAAGCGCACCGGGGCGCGTATGTCTGAAAGTCATATACAGACGTACCACCGCAAGGCTCGTTGGATCGTATATGAATTCGCGTCTTTCAAAAGGAAGAATAAAAAAGTCAATAAAGAATCTTCATATTGATATGTCAAGATATGAGGATCTTAAATACAAAAGCTACAATCAGTTTTTCACCCGTGACTTAAAACCGGAGTACAAGCATATATGCTTTGAAAGCGATGCGCTGATAGCGCCCTGCGATTCAAAGCTCACCGTGTATCCGATAAGTGAAAACAGCATATTTTTCATAAAAGGCGCGCCCTACAACGTGACCGAGCTGCTCAAAAACGAAGACCTCGCAAACGAGTTCAACGGCGGCAGCTGCCTTGTTTTCAGACTGACGGTCGATAATTACCACCGCTATTGTTATTTTGACGACGGAAGCAAAGGCGACAACACTTATATCAAAGGTGTCCTTCATACAGTCAATCCGATTTCTCTCGGCAGATATGATTTTTATAAGCAGAACTGCCGCGAATACACCGTTATGAACACACGTCATTTCGGCAAAGCGGTACAGGTGGAAGTCGGCGCTATGCTTATCGGCAAAATAAAGAACAATGATAACGCCTGCGAATACAGACGCGGCGACGAAAAGGGAATGTTTGAGTTCGGCGGATCGACCATCGTCGTGCTGCTTCAAAAGGGTGCGGCAGTCATCGACCGCGATATTATCGACAACTCATCGAAAGGGATCGAAACGGTAGTAAACATCGGTGAGAGAATAGGGACTTCGCTCATCAGCTGAAAGGAGAAAAATGTTATTCCAAAAATTCAACCAATTTATGTACGGACGTTACGGATTTGATTCGTTCGGTCTTGCGCTTATCGTTATCTATCTGATAACATCATTTATAAATCTGTTTACAGGCTCCTGGATTTTATATCTTATCGAACTGCTCCTTGTCGTTTATGCGTTTTACAGAACTTTTTCAAAGAACATTTCCGCAAGGCGACGCGAAAACGAAGTATATCTTAAAGTGTGGACTAAAATAAAGCAGTTTTTCGGCAAGATAAAGCAAATGTTTTCCAAGAACGGAAAGAGTTCCGCGTCATACACAAAGCAGACGGATTACAGCGAACGCGACGTATATAAATACCGTAACTGCCCGTCTTGCAGCGCAACTCTCCGCCTTCCCAACAAACCGGGAAAGCACACTACAAAGTGTCCGCGATGCGGAAAAGAATTTGAAGTGAATATATAAGCAAAGCAAAAGCCCTTTTTCACGATCTTTTGACCGTGTAAAGGGCTTTCGTTTGTTTTTTGGTTACTGTTTTATGTATTCAAGCACTTCGCCGCCTGCTTCTGCCGATTCGGCAAGACGCAGGATGATCCGTATCGTTTCGGCGGCATCACGAACGTGGTTCTTTCCGTGGTCGTGTTCACCGGAAGCAACGTCAACGAAATGCGATATCTCGGAAGTGTATCCGTTTTCGCCGGAAAGGTCGGGAATAAACGCTTCGCCTTCGGCAGGATAAACCGTCACTGCGCCGTCTTTATCCACGATCGTCGCTTTTTCAAAAGCAACTCTGTATTCGGAGCTGAACGGGAAATTTACGAGTGACCAGTCAGCCATTATGGTAGCCGTAAAGGTATCGTACATAAGCAGAGAAGTGACGCCGTCCATTACACCGAAGCCGTCTTTGGTCTTGCAGAATATCTTTTGGGGAGCACCGAAAAGGTAGTTGCACATATCAACGTCGTGTATATGCAGGTCGTGCAGACAGGATCCGAAGTTTTCTTTCTTCATTATCCAGTTGTCTTTTGACCACGTAGGAGGAGCGCTGAGACGCTGGAAGAACGCGGACTTGACTTTTCCGTACCGTCCGTCTTCCGCAACGTCCTTGAGATATTCGTATTCGGGGAAGAAATGCAGGCATTGACCTATCATAAGTCGTTTGCCGGCGGCTTTTGCGGCACTCAGCATTTCCATACAGTCTTCATAGCAGGTCGCCATAGGCTTTTCGCAGAGAACATGATATCCTCTGCGGAGCATATCTATGCTGACTTCCTTGTGAAGCTGAGTGGGAAGGCAAATGTCGATTATATCAATCTTTTCGTTTTTCAGCATTTCATCAAGATCGGTATACTTGTGAAAATCAGCGTGCGTTGTACCGCTGCCTGAATTGATATTTATTGACTGCGTTTTTTCAAAAGCCGATGCTTTTCTTGAAAATACCGCAACGAGTTTTGCCTTTCCGAGCCTTTCAAGTTCGATATAACTCGTTTCGTGAACTCGAGCAATTCCGCCGTACCCGATAATTGCAACATTATACATAATAAGTCCTCATATCAGTTTTTTTCGTTATAATAGATTTTACTGCCCTCCGGCACGGAGTGTGTCAGCCACACGTTGCCGCCGATAACGCTTCTGTCCCCGACGTAGGTCGAGCCGCCGAGGATAGTTGCGCCCGCGTATATGATAACGTGGCTGCCGATATCAGGATGACGTTTTATGCCTTTTACGGGGTTTCCGTCATCGCCGAGCTTGAAGCTGAGTGCGCCGAGCGTAACACCCTGATACAGCTTGACGTGATCCTTTATCGTGCAGGTCTCGCCGATAACTACACCCGTTCCGTGGTCGATGAAGAAATATTCGCCGATCGTCGCTCCCGGATGAATGTCTATCCCCGTAAGCTGATGCGCGTATTCTGTCATCATACGCGGAATAAGCGGTACTTTCAGTTCGTGAAGACGATGAGCGATACGGTAAATACTGATGGCTTCAAAAGCAGGATAAGCGAGCATTATTTCGTTTTCGCTTCTTGCGGCAGGGTCGCCCTCGTAAGCCGCTTTTACGTCCGTACCGATGAGATCGCAGATATGGTCAAGACTGTTGAGAAAGTCACAGACGATATCTTCGGGATCGTTTTGAGTGAGTTCCTCCGGAGACATTATATCATTGATTATTTCAAGCAGCAGCAGTGCCGACTGTCTGAGGGTTAGCTGTATATCTTCGCATATATACCTTGATCCCCGGCAATCGCCGAATATCTGAGGATACATCGCAGAACGAAGAAGCATAAGAAGTTCTTCGACCTGCTTTTTCAGCCCCGCTCTGTCAAATGCAGTGCTTTCTTTGCTGTTTCTTTCGGTAAGGGTATTTGCGATATTGGAAATAGTCTCGTCGAGTTTGTTTTGCCGTTTCATATCAGTATCACCGTTTTGTATTCTGTAATGACATTATATGCTCTTTCAGCTCTTTTTGGGAAAGAGAGTACACCCGCTTTCGCGGAAATATTCGATCTTTTCGCGCAGCACCTCTTCGGTAACTCCGAAATGCTTTGCAAGGCAGGGAATACACATATATTCGGTCGCAGCCCTGTTTATGAATTTCTTTGTCGCTCCCATATCGTCGCCGGAAAGAGCAGCACCGCAAAGGGTGCAGAAATCAGTTGTCTTCAACGAGTTTGCAGCGCAGCAGCAAGGTCGAGTGAGGTTTCACGCCGCCGACACGCACAACGTCTCTGAAATATCCGTAATCTTCGCCCGTCCAAAGGTTCTTTGCCTGCACTTTGAGTCCCATAGAATGATCGAGACCGATATCGGCAAGGTTGAGATAAGGCCACTGTTCGCTGTCGGAAATATTGAAGAACGCAACTGCAAGGTCGCCGCCGTCAAGCTGTTTTACCCAAAGGTTGCCCGTTCCCCAGTGATCTTTGATCGAGAACGGCTGACGCTGTGCAGCATCCTGGTTGATGGCGATAACGTCTTTGTTAAGCAGTATCTCTTTGGTTTCGGGCGTCATATTTCTTATATCGCAGCCGATCATAAGAGGAGAACCGAAGAAAGCCCACATCGAAAAATGAGTACGGTATTCTTCCGTCGTGCATCCGCTGACCGCAACGTTGCCCTTGCCGTTCATACCGACAATGAGCATATCCATATCGTTGAAGCAGCCTTTTCCGTTATACGGCTGAAGAGGAATCTGTTTGGCGTAAAGGTCTTTTACGGACTGCCAGCTGTCGTTGATATCGCCGGTGGAACGCCACATATGCGCGCCGGTGGTCTTTATCCAGGTGTGGGATTCATCAGCGCCCCAGTTGCAGGCAGAGAACAGAATATCACGTCCGCAGTTCGCAAGCGCCATACCCATACGTTTGTAAAGTATGTCACCGGAAACGGTTATCGGTCTGTAGCAATAGTCATATTTAAGGAAGTCAACGCCCCAGGAAGCAAAGGTCTTGGCGTCGATGTATTCGTACTGATAAGAAGAAGGATATCCTGCGCAGGTAAGAGTTCCGCTGCAGGAATACATACCGAATTTGAGTCCTTTGGAATGGACGTAATCGGCAACGGCTTTCATTCCGTTCGGGAATTTTTCTTTGCTCGGTACAAGTCTGTGATTTTCGTCACGGGTAAATTCTGCCCAGCAATCGTCGATAACGAGATAATTATAGCCGGCATCAAGCAAGCCTTCGTCAACCATTGCGTCCGCAGTAGTTCTTATAAGTTCATCACTGATTTTGGAACCGAAAGTATTCCAGGAGTTCCAGCCCATAGGGGGTGTTCTGACGATCATATTTATGACCTCCGTTAAATTATTGACGCAAAGCGTCTGCTATATTTTAACAAGTTGATGAAAAAATGTCAATATTAAAGTTAGAATATTCTTGTAAATTCGAATAATTCGTGATATAATACAAACAATAAGCATAGCGAATAACACCAAAGGAGTTCATTATGCTTAAAAAACTTGTTTTATTTATGTTGGTATTTGCGCTTGTATGCGCGCTTCTCGTTTCCTGCACGCGAAACGGCAGGGACGATATGTCGCAAGACGTATCAAAAGATCATTCCAGACCTCCCGTTACGTCGCGCCCCGATACGACGTCGCGTACGGAAAGTGAAGAAAGCGGATATGACAACGCCTCGATAGGAGACGCTTCCGACGGCATCATCGACGATATCGTAAGCGGTACCGAAGACGCGGTAAGCAATGTCACCGACGGCGTAAAAGACGCTTTTGACGGAAAATAACATTTTTTGCGGGCGCAAGCCTGCATACATACAAATCTAAAAGGAGTACATAACTATGAAAAAGCAAGCAATCCTCGCAGTTTTCCTTGCAGCCGTTCTTTTTATGATCCCCGTTATCAGCACAGGCGTATCAGCCGCAATGGTAAAAGTCTATACAAAAGACAAAAACGTTGCAGCCGGGAAGCCGTATACTGCTTCAAAGCCGTACGCTCCGACTCCTGCTACTTCCGGATATCATAACATAGACGGTAAAGAGCTTACCGACGGTGAAACGTATGCCAAAAACAAATCCGGCGGTCTTCTCGGCACGATCTGGTTCAATTTCTACGACAGAGCCGGATATAACGATAACGGCTTTTTCGCCACCGTTGACCTCGGAAAAGTTACAGACGGACTTATTGAATTCCGTCTTGAATGTATTGCCCAACCGAACAGCGGTATCGACGCTCCCACGAGCATTACCATACTCATATCAAACGACGGAAAATCCTTCAAAGAGGTTGGAAAATGCTACCAGGAAGAAGATGCTCCCGTTTCGTACTTCGTATGCAAGCTTTCGGAACCGGTTTCAGCAAGATATGTAAAAGCCGAATTCGGCAAACCCAAGAGCGGTGTATTTTCATTCTGCAGCGAATTTGAAATATACAATTCAAAAATGGTAGAAAAGGATGAGGAAGAATTGTCCAGAGAATTGGAAGAATCACGCGAAGAGGCTTCCCGTATAGCCGAAGAAGAGGCAAGTATTGCCGAAGCGACAAAAGCAAAAATAATCGACGAAGGCGATCTTGATACCGAAGAATATCTCCTTGCTTTCAGAACGGGCAGCCGTTTCCACTTCGAAGATAAATACGTCCGCGGTGTCCGCGAAGGCGATACGCCCGCAACCTTATGCAAAGAACTCGTCGATATGGCAGGTGTTCAGGTACTTGATAAAGACGGAAAAGAAATAACTTCCGGCGCTCTTTACACCGGCTGCCGTCTTGTTCAGTATTCCGGCAAAAAGATAGCAAAAGACTATACCATCATCATTGCCGGTGACGTAAACTGCGACGCCGCTTTTGACGAAAACGATCCGTCATCGCTCCGCAGCCATATTCTCGGCACATCCACTCTCACAGAAAGCGGAAAGACCGCATCCGATTATGATGCAAACGGCAAGATCAATATGAACGACTACATAGCACTCCGTCTTGCCGACAATGATAAACTTGTTCTTGAAAAAATCGAGGACTCCAAACCCGAAGAATACGATATGAGATTCTGCAAATCGAGCAGCAAAGAGTACAAGATGACCTGCAAGGCTTCCGACGGCAGAGATCTCGTCTTCACGCTCAACGAAAAGGA
>JAZUKE010000095.1:0-10088 GCA_045643125.1 Eubacteriales bacterium | reverse complement strand
CGCGCAGCATTACTTTGCCCTCTTTCGTTATTTCACAGAACTCCACGTTCACGCCTTCGGGGAACAGACCGCAGTTCTGTATGTCAAGCGCAAGCGGCTCGATATCCATATCCATAACGCCTTCGCGGAAAATGACGCAGTGCGGATTTCCCATTGAAACGGCTGTCGTGTTGAAGCAGAACAGATTGTTGAAATTGCTGTCGGAAAGAATGGGTATCTTCTTCGGCGTAAAGACCGCTTTGCCCATAGATACCTGCGCGCCGACGCATACGTCGTTTATCACGGTAAGGCGGAGCGCCTTTATACCGCTTGCGGTCTCAACGGTGATGATACTTTTTCTTGCGATATTGTTGTCGTAAGCGTATTTGCCTACGCATCTTATCGCGTTGCCGCACATCTTGCCTTCGCTTCCGTCGGCGTTGAACATACGCATCCGCACGTCGGCAACTTCGGACGGCATAATGCACACTATCCCGTCGCCGCCTATGCCGAAATGCCGTTCGGACATTTCGACCGCGAGCTTTTCAAAATCGGTTATTTTCTGCTTGAAGCAGTCGATATAAATATAATCGTTGCCGCAGCCGTGCATTTTCACGAATTCTATTTTCATAAAATATCTCCGTAAAGATCATCCATATCGTACAGCCCGGCTTCTTTTCCGCAGATGAATGCTGCCGCCGAAAGTGCGCCTTCGGCAAACATACCGCGGCTTTCCGCCGTGTGCGTTATGGTGAAAGTGTCGTTTTTATTGTAAAATGTTATCTCGTGTATTCCTTTGACGTTTCCGCCTCTGACCGCGGAAACGCCGATATCGCCGTCTTTTCTGGGGCAGATGCCGTCGCGTCCGCTGACGATATCGCCGCCGGTGACGGACTGTATCGACGACGCGAGCATCTTAGCCGTTCCGCTCGGTGAATCGAGCTTGTTTTTGTGATGACGTTCGACTATTTCGATATCGGCACCCTTGAAAAACGCCGCTGCCTTCTTTGCCACCGCGTTCAGGAACGCAACGCCCGGAGCCATATTCGGTGAGAAGAAAACGGGTATCTTTTCGGAGGTGCGTTTTATCAGCTCTTTTTCTTCGTCGGTGTGTCCCGTCGTGGCGATGACGAGCGGAGTGGAGGTACGGCAGGCGTATTCGCAAAGGGAAGCGCAGGACGAATGATGTGAGAAATCGACTATCGCGTCGTATTTGCCCTTAACCTCGTTTATATTTTTGTAAACGTCGGGAGTTTCGGAATTTGCGTCGCAGAACGCGCCGATCGTGATATCCTTATAGCCGTTTTTTGCAAGACCTTCGACCTCGCTGCCCATTCTGCCGAGTGCGCCGTTGAGTATTATCTTCATATAATGTTATGCTCCTTCATAATGGAAACAAGGACTTTTCTCTTTTCCTCGTCCATATTGGTAAGCGGCAGACGGAGGATATCCTTGCAGTATCCCATCTCGTTCATAGCGGCTTTGACGGGGATCGGGTTGACTTCGGAGAACAATGCGTCTATAAGCGAATGATATTTATATTGCAGCAGCGCGGAAGTTTGCACGTTGCCTGCGAAGAATTCGTCGCAGATACGCTTCGTTTCCGCAGGAAGAAGATTTGAAAGCACCGAAATGACGCCGCATCCGCCGAGCGACATAAGCGGAACTATCTGGTCGTCGTTGCCGCAGTACATATCCATTTTGCCGTGGACGTAAGACATCGTTTCGACTATCTTTGAAATGTTGCCGTTCGCTTCCTTGAAGCCGACGATATTGGGATGTTCGGCAAGGGCGGCATAGGTCTTCGGTTCGATATTCACGCCCGTTCTCGAAGGTACGTTGTAAAGTATCACGGGAACGTCGGATGTGTCGGCGATCTGCGTATACATCTGTATAAGACCTTTCTGCGTCGCTTTATTATAATAGGGAGTTACGGCAAGCACCGCGTCGGCTCCCGAACGGTTCGCGCATCTCACAAGGTCGAGCGCGTATGACGTATCGTTGCTTCCCGTACCGGCGATGACGGGTACGCGGTGGGCGGCTCTGTTTACGCAGAAGGTGATCGCGTCGCGGTGTTCGTCGTCGGTGAGCGTGGAGGCTTCGCCGGTGGTACCGCAAACCACAAGCGCGTCGATGCCGGATTCTATCTGAAAGTCGATCAGTCTTCCGAAAGATTCGTAATCTATTCCGTCTTCGTTGAAAGGGGTGATGAGCGCCGTTGCCGCGCCCTTGAAAATGTGCTTCTTTTCCATTTTTTGATATCTCCGTTCTTTTGGCTTTTGAATTAAAAATAGGCTGCTCATCGCGGCAGCCTCACAATAAACATATTTCGTAACGGAATAGTCTTTGCGATAGCCCTCCGCAATAAAGCGACAGACAGGCGGATGTTCTCCGTATGTCCAGATCGGAAAAGCCGCAGTGTTTTCCGTCTTCGGCGTCCTTGCCTTTTTCCGGCATTATGTCTGCGTACAAAAACATACCGGGTACTTTTCGCGGACGCGCCTCTATCTGAAAATAGATATTACCACACGAAAACTGTCTTGTCAAGGCAAAAAACGAATTTTTTTGCAATTTTGCCGACGGCATTTTTCATAATGCGATATTATCGGACGTGTTTCGACAACATTGACAACAATTATTGACATTTGAAAAAAAGCGTGTATAATTTAGTTTGGTGATATATAAAAATGAAAACATTACTCAAAAACGTGACTGCCCTCATCCGTAAGGGAGAAGGCAAATATGTGACACGTCTTACCGATATATGTATCGACGGAAGCAAGATAGTTTCCGTCTCAAAATCAAACAAGTCGTTTTCTCCCGACAAGGTCATCGACGGAACGGGAAAGCTGGCGATCCCCGGGTTCATCAATGCGCACACCCACGCTTATATGACCTGCTTCCGCGGACTTGCGGACGATCTTCCGTTCAATGAATGGCTGTTTGAGCGCATAATGCCGAACGAGGACCGCCTTACCAACGAAGACGCATACGACGCATCGCTTGCCGGATGCCTTGAAATGCTCAAAACGGGCACGACCTGCTATCTCGATATGCATATGTTCAAGGGAATGTCCGCAAAAGCGTCGCTTGATACGGGGATAAGATGCGTGCTTTCACGCGGACTTGTGGGGAACGGAGACGACGAAGCCGGCAGCACACGTCTTGCTCAGGCGTTCGACGAAATGGAAACCTTTTCGTCCTGCCCGACGCTTTCGTTCGCGCTTGCTCCTCACGCAATATATACGACTGACGCCGATTTCCTGAAAAAAGTATCGGCAATAGCAAAGAAGCACTCGCTTCCCGTTCATATCCATCTGTCGGAATCGGTGAACGAGGTCGAGGAGTGCAAAGCCAAAACCGGTATGACTCCCGTCGAATACCTCGACAGCATCGGATTTTTCGAGAACAAGGTCATTGCCGCACACTGCACAAATCTGACCGACAACGATATAAAGATACTTGCTTCCCGCAAGGTGAACGTGGTACTCTGCGTCAGAAGCAATATGAAGCTCGGCAACGGCATACCGCCGATAAAAAAACTGTTCGACGCCGGAATAAATCTGTGCGTCGGTACGGATTCCGCGGCAAGCAACAACACGCTCGATCTGTTTTCCGAGCTTGCGATGGTGTCGCTCGTCAGCAAGGGCGTCGAACGTTCGCCCGTCTGTCTGACCGCGTCGCAGGTGCTTGATATGGCAACGTACAACGCCGCAAACGCGCTCGGCATTGATTCCGGCGTGATAGCAAAGGGCAAAAACGCCGATATCGCATTGCTTGACCTGAACGCTCCCGCGTTCGTACCGGCAAACGACATCGTTTCGTCGCTCTGCTATTCGGCAAACGGTTCGGAGGTCGATACCGTTATCGTCGGCGGCGAGATCGTCGTGGAAAACGGACGGCTCGTTTCGATGGACGAAAAAGAGATCACTGACCGCGTGTCAAAAATAATCCCCCGTCTTAAGGAGAATGCAAAATGAGTGAAATAAGAGATCCGTCCCTTTGGGAAAGCGGAAGAACAAAAATAGATTGGGTACGCCGCAATATGCCGCTGCTTCGCACCATCGACGCGGACTTTGCCGAAGAAAAGCCGTTTGCAGGTCTTAAAGTGGCGCTTTCCGTGCATCTTGAAGCAAAGACCGCGTATCTTTGCGAGGTGCTGTCGCACGGCGGTGCCGAAATGTATATCACCGGGAGCAATCCGCTCTCGACACAGGACGACGTTGCCGCCGCTCTCGTTCACGAAGGGCTCAATGTCTATGCGTGGTACGGCGCAACGGCTGAAGAATACGAACGCCACACCTCTGCGGTGATCGAAGCGGGCCCCAACGTCATCATCGACGACGGCGGAGACCTTGTAAATCTCATACATACAAAATACCGTGAAAAGCTGCCCGACGTTTACGGCGGATGCGAAGAAACGACAACGGGCATAATCCGTCTTAAAGCGATGGATGCGGCAGGCGAGCTCGAGTTCCCGATGATGCTCGTGAACAATGCCGAATGCAAACACTTTTTCGATAACCGCTACGGCACGGGGCAGTCCGTCTGGGACGGCATCAACAGGACCACCAACCTTATCGTCGCCGGAAAAACGGTCGTCGTGGCAGGTTACGGCTGGTGCGGCAAAGGCGTTGCGATGCGTGCCAAAGGGCTTGGCGCAAAAGTCGTCGTGACCGAGATAAACCCCGTAAAAGCGATCGAAGCCGTGATGGACGGCTTTTCGGTGATGAAAATGGAAGACGCGGCAAAGATCGGAGATTTCTTCGTCACCGTTACCGGCTGCAATAAGGTCATAACCGAAAACTCGTTCGCCGATATGAAGGACGGCGCGATACTCTGCAACGCCGGACATTTCGACGTCGAAGTTGACGTGGCGTATCTGAGAAGCGTCGCAGTCAAAGAATACGAAGCGAGAAAGAACATCACCGGCTACGTTCTCCCGGACGGCAGGACCGTGTTCGTCATTGCCGAGGGCAGACTCGTCAACCTTGCCGCGGGCGACGGTCATCCGGCGGAAATTATGGATATGTCGTTTGCGATCCAGTGCCTTTCCGCACGTTATATCGTAAAGAATCATAAACTGCTTAAAGGCGTCGTCCCGATCCCCGAAGAGATCGACAGGGAAGTTGCCGAAAAGAAGCTGAACTTCCTCGGCTGTACCATCGACACGCTCACACCCGAACAGGATAAGTATCTGAACAGCTGGAAATAATTACAGATACCGGTATAAAATAAAATAATTATTGCGGGAGAACATTTTTATGAAACTCAACAACAAGCGGACATTTCTTATAGGACTTGCATTTATGAGCATCTGCGCTTTCTGGCAGATGTACGATTTCTCTATTCCGCTCATCCTGCGCGATACGTTCGGGATAGGCGACACCCTTTCGGGAGTCATTATGGCTGCCGACAACGTACTTGCACTTTTCCTGCTTCCGCTGCTCGGCTCCGTTTCCGACAGAGTCGATACGAAGATAGGAAAGCGTATGCCGTTCATACTTTACGGCACGTTTGCGTCGGTGGCGCTGCTCGTTCTTCTTCCGGTAATGGATAATCTCTATGCGTCCTCTCCTGCCGGATGGATCAGATTCGCGTTCATTTTCGTGCTTCTCGCTCTGCTTATAGCAATGGCGACATACCGTTCGCCTGCGGTCGCGCTTATGCCCGATCTTACGCCGAAGCCGCTCCGTTCCAAAGCGAACGCCATCATCAACCTTATGGGCGCAGTCGGCGGAGCGTTCACTCTGCTTCTTATCAAGGTGCTTTATCCGGCAAGCAAAACGGAAGGCGTCCTCCACATAGATTATCTGCCGCTTATGCTGATAATTGCCGCGTTTATGCTCGTTTCCGTTATTCTTCTGTTCTTCACCGTCAAGGAAAAACGCGACAGCGCCGACGTCATCGCTTACGACAAAGCACACCCCGAGGAATTGACTGACGAAAACGAAAAGACCGGCGCACTTCCCGGGGAAGTCAAAAAGTCGCTTGCATTCATTCTCATTTCTATAGCTCTCTGGTTTATGGGCTATAACGCCATATCCACCGCGTTTTCCAAATTTGCCACCCAGGAATGGCAAATGTCCCCGGGCGACGCTTCGACCTGCCTGCTGATAGGCACCGCAGGCGCTATGCTTTCGTATATCCCCATAGGTATTCTTTCGTCGCGCATCGGCAGAAAAAAGACCATACTTTCGGGCTGTGCGCTGCTTTCGCTCTGCTTCTTGTTCGTTTTCCTGCTTTCGCTCGGCAGCACCGTCCACACTATGCTTATGTACGTCATATTCGTGCTTGTCGGCTTCGCGTGGGCTGCCATCAACGTCAACTCGCTGCCTATGGTCGTCGAAATGTGCAAAGGCTCTGACGTGGGCAAATTCACGGGGATATATTATACGTTTTCAATGGCGGCGCAGATCGTTACCCCGATACTTTCGGGCTTATTGCTCGAATACGTCGGGTACTGGACGCTCTTCCCGTATTCCGCATTGTTTGTCGGCGCTTCGTTCGTGACTATGCTTTTCGTGCGTCACGGCGACAACCGTCCCGAACGCAGAAGCGCGCTCGAATCGTTCGACGTGGACGACTGATGCTATGCTGACAGCTGTAATAGTAATACTTTGCCTTGTCCTCCTTGACCTGTACCTTATGTGCCCGTCGCTGAAAGCGAAAAGGTGCAGACCGTTCTTTGAAAAACATAAATATTTTGCACACCGCGGACTTTACGATAACGAAAATGTCCCCGAAAACACGATGGAATCTTTCCGCAAAGCCATTGAAGCGGGCTACGGCATAGAACTTGACGTGTGGCTCACGAAGGACAAAAAACTCGTCGTCTTTCACGATAACGACACGTCACGCCTTTGCGGAACGAAAAAGCGTGTAAAGGATTCGACCTTTGACGAACTTCGGGAGCTTCATCTTCTTGATACCGACTGCCGTATACCGACTTTTGAGGAAGTCCTGGAACTTGTTGACGGCAGAGTGCCTATGGTGATAGAAATAAAGGGCGAAGACGTTGACGCCGAGGTGAATCCGTACACTTCGGAAGCGTTAAAGGATTACAAGGGCGAATACGTCGTCGAATCCTTCAACCCGTATTATCTCAGCTGGTGGAAAAAACACCGTCCCGACGTGATACGCGGTCAGCTTGCGATAAAGAATAAAGGCAAAAGAAAATTCATAATCCGGCTGCGTGATTTCATCCTCAAGAATATGCTTACGAATTTTCTTTCAAAACCCGACTTTTTGGCTCTTGACTTTAACGCAAAAAAGTATTATTCTTTCCGATATGTGATGGCGATGGGATGTTTCCCGGTCGCGTGGACGATAAGATCGAAAGACGACCTTAAAAATGCCGAAGACGTTTTCGGTTCTTTCATTTTTGAAAAAGGGATGATCGAATGAAATACGATGCCGCGATAAGCAGATGCGACGAATACACCTACGAAAAATGCCTTGCGTCCCTTAACGAAGTGCTGTCTGCCACCGAGGGCATAAACAAAATCAAAAGCGGCGATAAGGTGGTCATCAAAGCCAACCTCGTTTCCGCGATGAAGCCCGAAAAAGCGGCGACCGTGCATCCGGTGCTGCTCTGCGCTCTCACCGATATCCTTGTCGCAAAAGGCGCGTCCGTTGTGATAGGCGATTCACCGGGAGGCGTGTACAACGCGGTGCATCTCAACCGCATATACGGCGTCACCGGCGTAAAGGCGGCGGAAGAACACGGCGCCGTCCTCAACCGCAATTTCGAGGAAGCGAAAGCCGAATACCCGGAAGCCGTGACGGCAAAGGAGTTCTTTTATACAAAATATCTCGACGATGCCGACCACATAATCAATTTCTGCAAGCTGAAAACGCACGGAATGATGGGGATGTCGGCAGGGATAAAAAATATGTTCGGCACAGTCCCCGGTATCGTCAAACCCGAATATCATTATAAATACCCGAAAAAAGAAGACTTCGCGTCTATGATAATAGACCTTAACGAGTATTTCAAACCGTGTCTGACCATCTGCGACGCAGTCGTGGGAATGGAAGGCAACGGGCCGACGGCAGGCAAGCCGCGCCATATCGGCGCCGTCATCGCGTCCGATTCGCCGTACAAGCTCGATACTCTCTGCGCCCATATCATCGGCGTTGACAGGGACGACATACCGACTCTTTCGGAAGCGTACAAACGCGCTCTGACCGCGGCTTCCCATAAGGAACTGAACGTATACGGCGAATACGAGAGCCTTGTCATCGGAGATTACGAAAGACTGCCGTCGAACAGATCGTTCCTTTTCGGGAGCGATTCAAAGACCGCTTTCGGCAGGGCAGTCGGGAAATCGCTTAAAAAAGTGCTTGAAGCCAAGCCGGACGTAAAAAAGAAAAGCTGTGTCGGATGCGGCGAATGTTTCCGTATATGTCCCGCAAAAGCGATCACTATGAAAAACAATAAGCCCGAAATAGACCGGGCGAAATGTATAAAATGTTTTTGTTGCCAGGAATTCTGCCCGAAGGGCGCTATGCACGTCAAACGCACTCTGATAGCCAGAGTATTCACCCGCGACAAATGAATGGAGTGAACTGTATAAAATGAAAAGAATCGTAACAATCCAGGACGTGTCGTGTGTCGGAAAATGCTCGCTTACCGTGGCGCTTCCGATAATATCGGCGATGGGAGTTGAGGCGGCGGTGATCCCGACCGCGGTGCTTTCCACGCATACGGCGTTCAGCGGCTTTACTTTCCATGACCTCACGGACGAGATCGAGCCGATAACAGAACACTGGAAAAAGGAAAACATCAAATTTTCGGCGGTATATACCGGGTACCTCGGCTCAAAACGTCAGCTCGATATCTGCTCAAAGATATTCGACGATATGAAAGCCGACGGCAGCCTTATCTTTGCCGATCCCGCAATGGCGGATAACGGAAACCTCTATAAAGGCTTCACAAAGGAATTTGCACACGAAATGGCAGCCCTCTGCAGCAAAGCCGATATCGTCGTCCCCAACCTCACCGAAGCGTCGTTTATGCTCGATATCCCCTACGTCGGCGACAACTACGACAAGGACTATATCAAAAACGTTCTTGTCCGCCTTACCGAAAACGGCACGAAGGTCGCCTGCCTCACCGGCGTTTCGTTTGAAGAAGGCAAGCTCGGCGCAATGGCGTATGATTCGGAAAGCGGAAAATTTTACGAATACTACCGTGAAAAACTCCCCGTCAGCTTCCACGGCACGGGCGATATCTTCGCGTCGGCAATGCTCGGTTCTCTCGCACTCGAAAAGGGACTTGAAGAATCAATGAAGATCGCCGTTGACTATACCGTTGAATGTATAAAGATCACCTGCGATCATCCCGACCATAACTGGTACGGCGTGGAATTTGAAAGCGCGATCCCGTATCTTGTGGAGAGAATAAAATAAAAATAATAAATAAATGTATTTATTTTCGTAAAACCCTTGACAATCGGTTCCCGTTGTGCTATTATAGCAAAGCGCTCGTGAAGAGCGCTTGAATATGCGCCATTAGCCCAGCTGGATAGAGCGTTTGGCTACGAACCAAAAGGCCGGGGGTTCGAATCCCTCATGGCGCGCCATGTAAAAACCCACTTTTGTCCGATAGACAAAAGTGGGTTTTTACAACGAAATAAATCCCTTGTGGGATTTGTGAAATGCACTTCGTGCGTGAAATACGCCTTCGGCGTGTGAAATGCTCTGCGGAGCGTTGAGGGATTTATTTCATTTCACATTGCGAAGCAATATTTCACAATCGCTATGCGGTTATTTCACATTTGCCAAAGGCAAATATTTCACTAAAATTCCAACTGAACCACAAAAAACAGGTTGACTTTCAATTGTCAACCTGTTTTTCCACATTCTGCGGCGGTTTTTTTATGAAACTGTCCTTAAGAATAAGTCTCCTTCGAGTGACACTTTTTATTCGTCCGGCTGTCTGAACAGGATCTCCATATAGTTGCGCCTTCCGTTGAGGATTCGGACAATGTAGACAGTATCGGCTTCAAAACGGTAAAAAGCAAGATAATTCCGGCAGAGCAGAAACCGGTAATCGGTTTCCACGCTTATGACCGCAGACAGCGGAGTTCCCATTTCCGGGAAAG
>JAZUKE010000094.1:0-2622 GCA_045643125.1 Eubacteriales bacterium | reverse complement strand
GACGACTACGGCAGACAGATCACCGTGTCGCGCACATTCACGCCGTCCCGACCGAATCTCAGTTATGCGTCACTGCAAAAAGAGATCGGAATTTTCACCGATTCACTCGAAAGTCAAATTCTGAGCGGTGATATTTTGCGTTCGGACGGCAAAAAAATTGAACCAAATGACCCCGGAAAGATGCTTTTCAAGGATTTTTGCCCAAAATTTCTTGAAATCAAGAAAAACGAGATCGCACCCGGCACACTCGCGTTTTACAAAAAAATCATCGACGAACACCTGATCCCGACGTATGGGATGATGCACCTCGATGAATTCAGAGTCCGTCACGTACAGGACTATATCGCGTTCGTCCAGCGCAAAGGGCGGCAGGATATTCATCATCCGGGGACGCAAATGGCGGCGGCGACCGTAAAAAGATATGCGACCGTGTTCCGCTCCGTTCTGTCTCTCGCATACAAGCTCGAGTATATCGACAACGACATCAGCGCGTCGCGGCGGCTCGTATTCCCGAAGAACGAGCGAAAGGAAGTCGAAGTATATTCATCGGATGAGGTCAAACAGATCCTTGATGCACTCGACGAAGAAAGCATAAACATAAAGGCGATCGTTGAGATAGCTCTTTTCACGGGGTGCAGACGCGGTGAGATCGTCGGGCTGAAATGGTCCGATATTGATTTTGAATCACACCGCCTGTCCGTAAGACGCAGTATTTACAAGCCAAAGGGTGAAAAAGCGTTTGAAAAAGAGCCGAAAACGAAGAATAGCAGACGGGATATGGTGATCCCCGAACGGCTCGTCGAGACACTGAAAAAATACCGCGAGAATCAGAACATTTACGCGAAAATGATGGGCGACGGCTTCAATCCGGACGGGTGGATATTCACGGAAATCGACGGTCACGTGATGAATCCGCAGACTCCGACAAAACAGTTCGATCATTTTCTAAAACGCCACGGCATACGGCATCTGAAATTCCACGGACTCAGGCACACGTCCGCCACGATGCTTCTTGCCAACGGATGCGATATTATGACCGTTTCCAAGCGGCTCGGGCACTCGGATATCGAAACCACAGGCATATACGTTCACTCCTTGCAAGAAACTGACAAGCAAGCCGCCGATACTTTTGACAGGGTTTTCGGCTCGGCGAAAGGCGGTGACCTGCAATGACGTACCGCGAAATCGACGGGATTTTTTATCCGGATGTTGAGATACCCGAAACGACACATTATCCGATAGGCAAGTACGGCGAGCTTCACAGACGATTCTTGAAAGAACACCGCAAAGGTACATATACAACGCTGTTCACGCAGTGCAGGTTGAACGAATATCTGCACGAAATCGACGTACAGGCACGGGAAGTGGTGAGAAGTATCATTGACCGCTTTGCCGAAGAACGAGGCATAAACGAAGCCTTGAAAGCCGAGAACGCGCTTCTGTGGGTGCAGGAGATGAACAACTGCAAAGCCGCCGCGGAAGAAATCGTGATGAGGGAGATCGTGTACAGATGAATATATTAGATGAGCTTTGGTACGGCAATATCGAGCCTTCTGAAACGATCGTCGACGGGAACCGATATTACAAAAAACTGCTTTCGCTTATGGGAAGAAACCGCGAAGAATTAAGCCGGGAACTGAACGAATCACAGATAGAATCGCTCGAAAAATACGACGACAATATCCGCGAGATGAGCAGTATTTCCGAAAAAGAAGCATTTGCATACGGGTTCCGACTCGGTATGCGTCTTGCCGTGGAATCACTGTTTGAGCGAAAAGAGGAAGAAACATAAAAAGCGAACTCACCGTGCTGGCAGAAAGAACCGGCACGGTGAGTTGAATATTTTTTAACAATTAGGTTGACAATATCCTAAAATTCATATATAATATTATATGATGATAGGGGGGTAAATTATGAACATCAACACAAATCAGATCGTTTCAATTTCGGAAGCGAATCAGAATTTTTCACGAGTCGCGCGTGAAGCCGATCGCCTCGGGTCTGTCATTATTTTCAAAAACAATAAGCCGAAATACCGCCTTGTAGATTTGGAACAGGAAGATGAAATCGAAATGACGGACGACGAAAAGATTGATTTTGTCGCGGCTCGCATACTGAAAAAATACCGCAAGGCATTCGAGGAGCTGGCGAAATGAAATATGAAGAGCTTCTCAAATGGATATATGATAACGAATAACAGAAAACCGTATGGGCTTTCCATACGGTTTTTGTCATCTCACACGCCTGATGAGCGGCGGTTTTGCGTGCTCGGCGCGGATTCGCTCGATCTGATCGTCTGCGGTGTTGCGATAGCGTAGCCCGTCCTGCTTCTTTTCTCTGATACAGCCGAAAAGCCTTGAAGAATACGGACTTTCAAAGCTTTGCAGTGCGATATACCGTCGGTTGCCGATCTCTATCGTGCGAAGTGTATCACTTCGGATAAACGCTCGGATGTGCCGCTCGTTCAGTCCCGTGTCGGCATCGTGAAGTTCTTTTGCTCCCTGCGCGACGGTGCGTATCTTCGGAAAAGTCCGCAGTCCGGGGAGGAAAAGCAGACGTGTCAGCTCTCCTATCACCGTGCCGAAGTCGTACACTTTTCTGTTCCCGTGGTAGTCGAATGGC
>JAZUKE010000093.1:0-3620 GCA_045643125.1 Eubacteriales bacterium | reverse complement strand
CGAGTGTCATGTGTTTGTTTTTCTTTTCGCTTATTATCATAGTCCGGGCCTCCTTTTCCCAGACTAAATTCTACCACAAAATCTTTCCTACACTAAATTCTACTGCAAATTCCACTGTGGAATTTACTTTGGGAATTCACTTTGCCCGAACTAAAACATCAAAAATCGTTAAAACACTTGTCTTTTTTGCAAGTGTGTGTTAAAATAGAAAACAGAAAAAGATAAAAGAAGTGATCATCTTGGAACTTGTTAAAGGAAGAGGCAGAAAATACGAACACGATATGACCGAAGGCAGCATCATACGCAATCTGCTTACGTTTGCGCTGCCGCTCCTTGCGGGCAATCTGTTTCAGCAGCTCTACAACCTTGTAGACACCTGGGTAATAGGGCAGACGGGCAACGGCGGAGCCTATGCCGCGGTCGGCAGCGTCGGGCCTATAATTAACATAATAATCGGCTTCTTTTTAGGGCTTGCGAGCGGCGCCGAAGTCGTCATCTCACAATATTTCGGCGCAAAAGAAGAAAATAACGTCCGCAAAACGGTACATACGGCGATAGTGCTGACTTTGATACTCGGTGTTATATTTACCGCAATAGGCGTGCTGATGACGCCTTATATGCTCAAACTGATGCTCCGTTCAGCCGAAGATGCGGAAATATATCCGTTTGCAAAAGATTATCTTACGATCTATTTCAGCGGCGTTATCGGTTTGATGTTGTATAATATAGGCTCGGGGATCCTGCGTGCGATAGGCGATTCAAGACGTCCGCTGTATTTCCTTATCTTCTCGGCACTTCTTAATGTTGGACTCGATTTTCTTTTCGTTTTCGCGTTCGACCTCGGAGCGGCGGGAGTCGCTTGGGCGACGATCATTTCGCAGGGCGCGTCTGCAATACTCGTGCTTTTCGTGCTGTTCAGGACTGACTCGTGTGTAAAACTTACGCTTTCCGAGCTTCGCATAGACAAAAGGATACTGCTTCGTATAATCAGAATAGGCATACCGTCGGCGATACAGATGGCGCTTACCGCGTTTGCCAACGTGTTCGTGCAGTCGTATATCGCAAACGCCAACGGCGATATGACGGTCAACCTCGGCGGCTGGACGACTTACTCAAAGGTCGATCAGTTCATATTCCTGCCGATACAGTCGCTTGCGCTCGCCACGACCACTTTTGTTGGACAAAACCTCGGAATGCGCAACGTAAAGAGGGCGAAAAAAGGAACGCTTTTTGCCTACCTTATGTCCACCGGCACAAGCCTTATCGTGATAACCGTAGTTATGCTGTTTGCGTCCCCGATATCGTCCGTATTCGTCAAGGACAACCCGGATTTCATCGCAACGGCGACGACGCTGCTCCATTATATAACTCCGTTTTATCTGTTCTGTTCGGTAAACCAGATACTTTCGGCGTCACTTCGCGGATCAGGCAACTCTACCGCGCCTATGATAATAATGCTTTCCACGTTTATCGGCGTAAGACAGATATATCTGTTCGTTATGTCAACGTTCATTTCCAACGACCTTATCCCGGTAGCGATCGGCTACCCGGTCGGCTGGTTTGCGTGCGCGACCGCAACGCTTATTTACTTCCTTAAATACGATTTTGCATCAGTAAAATAAAAAGAAAAGGGATTTTGATTATGAAACGTATAGTTTTTCAGGGCGACTCAATAACAGACGCGGGCGCTTCCTATATCAAGGACGCTCCTTTGGGCACGGGTTATCCTCTGCTCATCAAAGCAAAACTCGGCGCCGATGCTCCGATGGAGTATGAATTCATCGACCTCGGCATCAGCGGCAACCGTGTTGTCGATCTGTATGCGCGTATAAAACGCGATTTCATCAACAGAGAACCCGATTATATCTCAATTCTTATCGGTGTCAACGACGTATGGCACGAATACCCTCACAAAAACGGTGTGAGCGCCGAAAAATTCGAGAAGATCTATACGATGCTGCTTGAAGAAATATTCGAGGTCCTTCCGAACGTAAAGATCCTCATTATGGAGCCGTTCACGCTGAAGGGAAGCGCAAACACGGCAATCCTTCCCGACGGATCCGAGCTTTACCCGATTTTCAGAAGCGAAGTCGAAAAGAGAGCGGCTGCCGCAAAACGTGTTGCCGACAAATTCGGTCTTAAATTCCTCCCGCTTCAGGAACTTTTTGATAAGAAAGCCGAAGAAACCGAAGGCTCCTATTGGCTCGTTGACGGCGTACATCCCACGTCTATGGGACACGAGCTTATCGCCCGCGAATGGCTCAAAGCGTTTCCGTTCGATAAATAATAAAAAAGCAGACCGCACTGACGCCGAGTGTTCCAAAGGACACTCGGCGAACGATGTGTTCCACTGCGTGGAACGTGATGTGCCTGTCGGCGTGATGAACGGCTACGCCGCGTGATGTGCGCCTCGACGGCGCATGATAGGGGTCCCCCGAAGCGAGCTTGTCGAGCTTTGGGGCTCCCGTGAGTGGAACACATCACATCACTTTTGCGGCGAAGCCGCAAACCATCACTGCGAGTGAAACGAGCATCATCACTGTGCCGTAGGCACAGCATCACAAGCACAAATACCCGCTGAATAGAAAAACCGACTGATTTCTTATCAGCCTGTTTTTTCTTTTTAGGTTGGTAATTAAGTGAAATATTTGCCTTTGGCAAATGTGAAATAATCTGCTTCGCAGATTGTGAAATATTGCTTCATTTCACTTCGCAATGTGAAATGAAATAAATCCACTCACGCCCGCAGGCATTTCACACGCCGAAGGCGTATTTCACATCCGAAGGATATTTCACAAATCCCGTAAGGGATTTGATAAATCTATCGTTGATTACGTTCACAGAGGTGTTGTCTATATTGGCGGTAGCGCAGGTGCACACATTGCAACCGCAGATATTTCTCACGTGGCAAAGTACGACAAAGACACTTTCGGTTTAACAGATTTTTCTGGACTTGGATTGTATAAGGGCATTTTAATCTGTCACTTTACCATGGATCGCAAAGATGACTTTGAAAATCTTTTATCTTCAAGATCTTACGTAGTGAGGTCATTATCAGATACTGAGTCGATAGTAGTAAAAGATGATTGATTTATAGATATCTTCTACCTGCGGTAGATATCTTCCGTCTTGAAGAAGCCTCATCTTAGTGCTATAATAAAATCAGCAAGCAGACGGAGGATATTATGAGAGACTATAGTTTTGGTAATTTTCTGCATGAGCTAAGATCGCGTAGAGGCCTTACGCAGTATCAGCTCGGCGCGCTCGTCGGTGTTTCCGATAAGGCGGTTTCAAAATGGGAGAACGGTTCTTCCAAGCCGCAGAGTAATATTTTATATAAGCTCAGCGAGATTCTCGGAATCAGCGTTGACGAGCTTCTGACTTGCAAATATCGTTCCTTTGAAAATAAGGACACAAAAGGAGTATTTGCAATGAAAAAACAACTATGGAATAAAGCATTTGATGCTATGCGTAAGCGCTATGGCAATCCTGCGCCAATCGAAATAATGAACCGTTTGCTTACAGAGCATGCGGAAATGAAAGAAACAGATATGATCGTATATTTCGATATGTTATCTGTCCTTGCAACCGAAGCAAAAAAGCAAGGGGAACATATTCGG
>JAZUKE010000092.1:0-18586 GCA_045643125.1 Eubacteriales bacterium | reverse complement strand
AAAACGGGATCTGCTCCGTACTCAGCGACATATTGGGGACGAGAAACGCCGTCTGGATTTACGGCAGTACCTCGTTCGTTTCGGCAAACCTGCTCAACAATATACCTATGAGCGTGCTTTACGCCACGCTTTCCGACGTAATAGAAGGGCCTGCCTCACGTCAGGCGGCGTACGCTTCGATCGTCGGATCAAACCTCGGAGCGTACCTCACGCCGATAGGCGCTCTGGCAGGCATTATGTGGTCGGGGATACTCCGCCGCCACAATGTAAAATTCGCTTTCAGGGACTTTATCAGATACGGAGCGGCGGTCTCGCTTCCGACACTTGCGGCAACGCTCGCCGTTCTCGATATCGTGCTCTGATCATCTGCAGTTCAGCGCGATACCGACGATTGCTTTCATCTGTTCGGGAGTGCAGTCTCCGGCGTACTTTACGTTTTCGCCTTTGGCATCGGGGAAGACCTTGAAGAAATGCGTGACACCCGCAAGATAGCTTCCGTGATAAGACTGATGCTTTCTGTCCTTGTCGTAAGGATCGATGTCCGTCGTGCGGTAAAGGGTTATCATACCTCTGCCGACGTGCGAGACTTCGGCGTTAATCTCTATTGCCGCTTCGGCGTATGCTTTTTCGAGACGCTCGAACATCGCTTCCGATTTCCAGCCTTTTTCCTGCATATAGGCGAAATCGTCGCCGTAACCCCATGTTTCATACAGAATTATCCGAGCCGACGGGTTGTTGGCTCTTATTTTTTCGGCAAGAGCCTTGCAGCCGCCGAGGAAAGATGCGTTATTCTCAAACGGACGGTTGGAATACTCCTGCAGAATAACCACGTCGTATTTCTTGTCTGATTTCAGCTTTTCGTCAACGAGCTTTCCGCATTTGTCATCGACGGATGCGTGTCTTTCGAGCGTCCAGCCGCCGCAGGTCACGCTTTCGACGTCAACGCTCCTGCCGTCGTTTTCGCAGAGCGACGTGAAGATCGAAGGCACCTCATAGAAAAAAGTAAAACTGTTGCCGATAAATAATACGTTCATTTCATTCACCTTTGAATTCTTTTGTTATATTTTCGTTTCTTGCGACCGAATACGCGATGTTTCTCACGTCTTCAAATTCTTTGTCCGAAAGTTTGCCTTTGAACGTGACGGACTCTTTTGAAGCTTTGGGGAAGACGGTGTAATAATGTGTGAGAGCCGAAGCAAAACTGCCGATATATGACGGATGCTTGAGATCGGTGTGGTACGGATCGTATTCCGTTTCCTTGTAGATCTTGTAATGCGTTATCCCCGCAAAGCTGACGGGCAGCGAATGTTCTTCACCTGCTTTTTCATAGGATGCAAGAAGCAGTATCTCCTGATCTTTCGTCGTCATTCCGTCTTCTTTGAGCGACGAATAGTTCTCGTTGAATCCCCACGTTTCGTAAAGGATGATCGCCGCGTCGGGGCTTTTTTCGCGTATCTTCGCGCAGACATCCGCTATTCCTTTTGAAAATGCGTCGTAGTCCTTATACGGACGTGTGGAATGTTCCTGCAGGAAAACATAGTCGAAAACAGTTCCGTCGATGGTTTCGCCAAACGTCTTGCTTATGCTCTGGCTCGGATCGCAGAACCATTCGAGCCTTGAAGAGCTTATCGTAACAGACTTGACCGCCGCTTCAACGCCTGCACTTTTTACGATGTTTTCAAAGATCACGGGGAGATCGTTGTAAAACGTAAAACTGTTGCCCACGAAAAGAACGTTTATCGGGGACGTCGGCAGAGCGCTTTCTTCCTCGGAGCTTTCTTCAATGCTTTCTTCCGATGCTTCGGCGAAAGAACTTTCTTCTTTGCTTTTCACGTCAGAGCTTTCCTCCTTGCTGCTTTCGCTTGTCGGTTTTTCCTCGCCGCAGGAAACGTTAAGCAGAAGCAGCGACGCGCAAAGGAACATAAGTATGATGCGTTTCATAATAAACCTCCATTTTGTCTTACCCGAGTATAACATATTCCGACACAAAATAAAAGAGGTTTTGGCAAAAAAGTCTTTTTATTTGTGTTGACAAAAACGGCGGTCAATGGTATATTAAGAACGTAAATAAATATTACGGAGATGCTGATTATGAAAAAATATGATCTTATCGTTGTCGGCGGAGGCTTTGCCGGCTCCGGCGCGGCGCTTGCCGCGGCAAGAAACGGCGCAAAAGTCCTTATCGTCGAACGTATCAACGCACTCGGCGGCGCTCCCTGCACCATGGCTGTCAATCCGTTTATGCACAACGCCACTAAAGACCTTGTAAACGGCGGATATATCCGTCTTTCACGCGGGATTTTCGACGAATTGGAATCCGCTATGAACGATATGGGCGCTATGAGATACAACGTGTTCAACCCCGAATATCTCAAGCTCATACTCAACAGAAAGTGCGAAGAAGAGGGCATCGACCTGCTTTTCAATTCCTATTTCGTTTCAGCCGAAAGAGAAGAGAACAAAGTCAAAGCCATCACCGTTGTGAACAAATCCGGGCTTGTGAGGCTTGAAGCCGACTATTTCATCGACGCCACGGGCGACGCCGACGTGGCTTTTGCGGCGGGCTTTCCCACCCGTCTCGGCAGACCTGCGGACAACCTCTGCCAGCCTATGACGCTCAATTTCTCGATAGGCAACGTCGATCCCGAAAAATTTGAAGAAAACGTCGGAAAAATAGTTGACCTTTGGAAAGAAGAAAAGAAAAAAGGCTATATCAAGAACCCGATGGACGGGATTATGGTATTCCACACCTGCTTCCCGACGATCGTTCAGCTCAACGCCACCCGCGTCGTGAAGCACAACCCCGTTGACGGCGAAGACGTGACACGCGCCGATATCGAAGCGAGAGAGCAGATGTTCGAGCTTCACAACTTCCTCAAAAACAACGTGCCCGGCTTTGAAAACAGTATGGTGCTTTCGTCTGCCATACAGACCGGCGTCCGCGAAAGCCGTATGATAGACGGCGAGCATATCCTCACGAGCGAAGAGCTTGTCGCCTGCACGCGCTTTGACGACGCCATCGCCGCCGGCAACTACGATATAGACATCCATAATCCCGAAGGATCGGGAACGAGCCACTATTTCTTCCCGGCGGGACAGTATTACACCATACCTTACCGCTCGCTCATCCCCAAGAACGCGGATAACCTCCTCGTTGCGGGAAGATGTATTTCCGCGACGCACGAAGCACAGGCGTCGATACGCATAATGCCCATCGTCTGCACTCTCGGCGAAGCCGCGGGAACAGCCGCCGCATTGGCGATAAAGAACGGTCAGAGCGTCAGAGACGTTGACGTGACGGCTCTGAAGAATCAGCTTGTCGCCCAGAAAGCGTTTATCGGCTGAAAAAACCACAAATATGAAAATACCGTAAAGAGCGTGAGTTTCCGCTTTTTACGGTATTGTTTTACATTGCTTTCACTACGTCCGCGCAGAGCGACAAAGCGGGGAGCAGGGAATCCGTTCCCCAATTACGTTCGTCGTATTCGCTTGTGTCGGCAAGCGTGTCGGCGGTGAAAAGTATCTGCGCAAACGGTACGTTTCTGAATTTCGCGCAGGCGGCAAGCGCGGAGCATTCCATTTCCACGCAGATGCAGCCCTCGGCAAGCCGCGACCTGACTTTTTTCTCCGTTTCTCTGAAAAATCCGTCGGTCGTCCAGGTGGTACATTCGATGTAGGGAAGTTTTCGTGACTCGAAAACGCTTTTTATGATATTTCTCATCTTTTCGTCGGTATCGACAAAGCGCGACGGCTCCATATAGTGGAATGATGTTCCTTCGTCGCGGAGTGCTTTCACGGGGAGCAGAAAAGTGTTTTCGGGAATGTCGGCAAGTACGCCGCAGGAGCCGGCTGCGATGACTTTTCTGACGCCGTAGCCTATCAGCCAGTCCATTATCTGCGCCGCGGCAGGCGCGCCCACGGGCGCTTCGCACAGTATGAAATCGTTTTTGCCCGAACGCCCGAGATATACCGGGTATTTTTTTACTATCGAAACGAATTCGCTTATCTTTTTCATACCGTGTGACGAAGCATATTCGTTCACGGCGTCGCCGACGAAGGCGAACACGGCAATGTCGGGGAAGTGGACGTTTATCTTTTCGTGATCCGGCTGCAGCACCGCTTTTTCGCACGGATCAAGTTCGGTAAGAGGTATGTCGTAAAAATCAGTCATAATGTTATCCTTTACTAAAATCCGCTGTTCTGTCTTTCCGAACAAAGTATAGCATAAATGTAAAGATTTGTCAATGAAGCACTCGCTTCGCTCGTATGAAGCGGCGGAAGAACCGCCATGAAGTCGCTCGCTTTGCTCACTAATGAAGCGAAGCGCACCCCCCCGTTCTCCTCCGTGTGCCGAAGGCACGCTTCATAGGGCGAAGCCCTGCTTCATTTTTCATGCACCGCAGGTGCGCTTCATTGCAAAAAGCACATCGCATTGCGATGTGCTTTTTGCATGGCGCGGAAGGAGGGATTTGAACCCTCGCGCCAGTATACCCGACCTACACCCTTAGCAGGGGCGCCTCTTCACCACTTGAGTACTTCCGCGTGTTGGAGCAATAAATGCTATTCGATTAGACCTTTGATGATGTGGCGGAGAGAGTGGGATTCGAACCCACGGGTCATTGCTGACTCACTGGTTTTCAAGACCAGCTCCTTAAACCGCTCGGACATCTCTCCGTGTCGCGTCGCATATTCTAACATAATTATTATGCTTTGTCAATAGCAAAACGCAAAAATGTTTATTTGAAGCGGATTTATTTCAGCTTTCTGTTTGCTCTTTTTACGCTTTCGCGTATCGAAAGCCACACTATCATCCATATCACGACGTATCCGACCGCGAATATCAGCGCGAATATCCACATCGTCTGCATTTTTATCCAGCCGTTGACAAGGTACACCGTTACATAAGAAACAAAAAGCATAAACGCGTGAATGAACGTTGACGCGATCAGCGGCAGGCGCTCGATATTGTATATCACCGACATACCGGCGACGACGAAAGCGAGGATATACGTTGATAAGATCCCGATGAATACCTCGTTTGCGCCGAGCGTGTCCGCGACACCGCTTACCTCGTTTGCCTTATATATGATCGCAAGTATGACGGGACCGAGCCCTGAAAAAGCAACGCCTCTGAATATAAACGATCTTGCATATTTTTTCATTTTCTGTTTCTCCTTTTTATGTCCGCAAAGCAGCGTCTCGAAACGTATTCGACGTATCCCGAACGGAAATGCACGTTTACCGCTCCGCTGAACGACGCACTGTATTCTTTTATCAGATTGCTGTTGCCGATAGCCGATTTGTTTATACGGATAAAGCAGGATGGAAGCGACTTTTCGATTTCGTAAAGACGCATCCGGCTGACGTAGCGGTCGCCGTCCGAAGCGATTATGACGGTCTTGCCGTTTTCGACGGAAATACATTCTATCTCGTCATAATCAAGACTGCAAAGAGAATCCCGTTCTTCGCTGTATGCGGCGATGTGACTGTCGCCCGTGTACGAACGTACAAGCCGTTCGATCTTGTCTGTCAATTCGCATCTTTTATGCACCGACGCTACTATTTCCTCGTCTTCGTCGGGGGATATGACAAGTCTGAATTTCATAAATGATCCCTCCCGTTGTCCGGTTTGCTTTGATTATACACTTTATTTCACCAAAAAACAGCAAAATGACGTAAGCGGTGCTTTTTCCGCACTAAACGGCAGTATAGCATAAAAAAGTCGTGCTTTCAAGCGTAAATATGGTATGTTTGCCATATTTATGTGTATGTTTGCCATATTTATGCTATTGCAAAGTTGCGGATGCTATGATATAATGAAATACAATAATGAAATATAGACCAGATGATTCAAGGAGACCCGGATGAATCTTTACTTCAATAAAAATTGCAAGCTCGGGAAGCACGGATTTGCAAAATCGTTGATGACTTTTACTCTTATATTTGTCATTTTTGCTTCCTATATACTACCGTTTGCGGCGTATTCGGCTGACGGAAACTTCGGTTTTGCTGCTTCGTCTTCCGGAAACGAGACCGTGATATCCGCCAAAGAACTTCTTTCGCTGATAGGCATAAAAAACGTGACGGATGCGGAACTCAGATGCTATGAGAATGCGGGATTTGAGTTTTCGTACACCGTTCCCGATGCCGGAGGACTCGTTTCGGCTTCGTCCGAAGACGGCTTCCTCATCGTCAAAGCCGCCCAATCCTCGTACTCCGCGTCAAACGGAGCAAAGGTGACGTGGACTCCCGTGTCCGCTTCAGTGGGCGGAAGCACGAAAGATTTTCAAAAGTCCGCAGACGGTTATACCGTCACATTTGGAGGACTTGAAAAAGGCTCGCTTTATACCGTCGATATCGTCTGCGGCGCGTCTGTCACGCTGAACGCGAAAGACGTGAACGCCGTGCTTTCACTGCCGTTCGACCTGGGCGATTCCGCACTCAAGAAAGAAAACGCCTACAATGCCGAGGTCGATGAATACAACAGGGCACTTGCACGTTTTGAGTCCGATAACGCCGCATACGCTTCAAAGCTTTCGCAGTACGAAGCATATCTTAAAGCAAAAGCCGAATACGAAACGCGCGTTTCGGAGTATCTCGAGTATAAGAAAAAAGTCGAAGAATACGAAAAAGCGTACGCCGCTTACCAAGAGTATTTGAAAGAGGTCGGGCTTTACGAAGAAAGAAAAGCCAAATACGAATCCGACGTTGCAGCCTACGAAGAAAAGCTGAAAGCGTACAGCGATTATATCGCGTATCTCGCAAAGCTCGAGACAGTCAGAGCCAAAATGCGTACTATGAACTCGATCTATGAGCCTGCCGGCTCCGATCCGAGCGTATATTCCACGATAATGGGTGATACCGTTTCGGAGGTCGTTGCGAGAAGAAGCGAACTCATATCCGCGGGTGCCTCCGCAAAAGACATCGACACTGCCGGAAATGCCACGGTTTCGCTCAGAAAATATCTTTCCGGCTACAACAGCGCCAAAACCGAAGGCGACAAGCTTGATTATTACAAGAGCAATTACATACTGATAAAATCCGACTTTCTTAAACTTTACAACAGCCTTTCGGCACTGTACCAGACACGTCTCGTGCGTACTGCGCTGAACGAAAAAGGAAAACTGGGACGATTTGACAGATTTTTAAGCGAACTCGGCAGAATATGCGATTCATTCAGAGATACTGCCTCCACGTCTCCGGCTTCGACCGTTATGCCGGATCCGGTCGCGGAAGCTGCAAAGCCTGACGAGCCTGTGCTGCCGCCTTTCCCGAGCGAGGTCAAACCTCCGGTAAAAACGTGGACAAAGACGATAACCGAGCCCCAAAAACCGGCAGAGGTTTCCAAACCCGAAAAGCCGGTAAAGGAAGACTACGTCAAAAACTATCCGATGTCTCCGGTGTTTACCGAAAACGAACGCGAGCTTCTGAACGGTGTGAAAAACGGGACCGTAAAAAAACGCGCCCTCAACGGTGACGCCGTCCTGTCTCTCGTCTTCCGCACGGAAGTCATCGCGTATATCCCACCCGATCCGATACCGGAAACCTCGTCCGATCCGGAGATATCGCTTGATCCCGATATTTCACTTGCCCCCGATACATCGACCGACCCGTACGATCCGCCAAAGCCGATCGAATACTGCGTTGTCACTTTCCGCAGCGGAAACGATATATGCTTCGGCACGCTTGTCGAAAAGGGAAAGAGCGTGACTTATGTCGGGAAAACGCCCGAAAAGGCTTCGGACGCGAAGTACGATTATACCTTTGACTGCTGGACCGACGAGGACGGCAAAACGGCATCGTTTTCGTCCATACAAAGCGACACCGTTTTCTATGCTTCTTTCACCGAAAAACTGCGTTTCTACGAAGTGACCTTCGTTTCAAAGGACAAGACTTATACCGTCAAATACGAATACGGCGCCACCCCGGATCCGGGAAATAACTATACGCAAAGCTATTCCGAAAACAACGCCGTTTACACGTTTGCGGGATGGAATACCGCGATCACTTCGGTGGCGGGAAACGCGACGTATACCGCGGTATATTCCGGCAAGGCGAACGAGTATAAGATCACGTTTTCCGTTCGCGGAAAAGAATATACGACCTCCGTTTCGCACGGGGCGTATCCGACCTTTGACAAGCTCGAAAAAGAATACGAAGAAGGCGGAAAAAAATACGAATTTGTCTCATGGTCTCCCGAAATAGTCATCGCCTCTTCCGATGCGGAGTACAAAGCCGTTTACCGCGAAGTCGGCAGCCCCTCTTCTTCCGATCACATGACGAGCTTCGATGCGGATTACTGTACCGTCTCCGCTTCTTCCGATACGATGAACGCGGGCGACGACGTCAAGGAAGCCGTAAAACGCGGACTCGGTTTTTCGGTACTGCTCGGCGAATGTGAGATATTCATAGAAAAAGACGCGCTCGCGATGATCGCCGGCGCCGAAAGATTCAGTATCATCAAAGAAAAAGACGGCACATTCGTTTTTTCGATAAAAGACAAAAACGGAAATGACGTCAGCGCGACCGAAGCGCTCCTTGTGCTTCCGTTTAAGTCCGAAAAGGGAAGAGTCAACGCGTATCTTAACGGCGAAAAGTGCGATTCCTCATATTCCGACGGCAAAGCGATCGTGACTGTCGGCGGTACCGGCAGGATCGAAATAAGGAATACGTATAAAGTAACGGTTTGCACTTCCGGCAGTGAAATGACTGAAATCGGCTCGTTTCTGGCGGAAGCCGGATCCACGGCTGTTGTCCCGTTCGGCGGAAATACCGCCATTGCTTCGGTGACGGCATCGTCCGGCAAAAGCATCGACTTTTCGGCGTCCGAGCTTTCGTTCACTATGCCCGATGACGACGTTACCGTTGTACTGCTTACTCATAAGATGTACAATATCACGTTTATGAACGGACAGACCGTTATATCTTCTGCGGAGTACGGATACGGCGATATCGTCACCGTTCCGGGCACCCCGGTATACGACGGAAAAGCCCCCGATGATCCCAAATATCATTATGTGTTCACCGGCTGGACGCCTGAGGTCACTCCCGCCATAGAAGACACGGTATACACGGCTGTTTTCGTCCTTGAAGAGATCGAAGAAGTGTACGTTCCGGGAAAAGGCTTCAACTTCATTTTTCTTGGTGCCGGAGTGGTACTGCTGCTTATATGCCTCGGCTTGTTTTTCGCTTTCCGTGCAGTAATAAGACGTAAAAAACGCAGACAAAAAAGCTGAAAAAAGTGAATATTGCACAAAAAAATCGTCCGAAATATACCTATTTTATATATGGTACAAATTTTTGCATTTTTTTAATAAAAATTCAAAAAAACAGTTGCATTTTGCGAAAACGTGTGATATAATACACACACTTAGTATTATAAGTTATTTTGCACATTTTCAAGCAAAAAGGAGAACATCATGAAAAAGTATTCAAGCAAAGTAATCGCCTTCGTACTTTCCGTTATGATGGTTTTCGGATGCCTCGCAGTTTGTGCGTCTGCGTACACTAATACGAAGACTGCCGAAGACTACGAAGTCATCTTCGAAACCGAAGAAGGAAAGATCGACCTCACCTGTGTTGTCGAATCTCAGGAGATCGTCAATGCTCTCAAAGGCTACAGCAGAAACGCAGTCAAATCTTTTGTCCGTGCTCTTGTTGATGCAGTAAGAGAAGATCCCATTACCTTCAACGACATCAAAGCTCTTGTCAACAATGAAAACATCAAAAAAATAATGGAAGAACTTGCAGTTACCTTCGAAGGTCTTGCGGAAGTCGACGACAGCTTCGCATCTCTCATCGATGTCGACTCTGTCCTTACTCCTGCCGAAATTGCTTCCATTATTGATACCGACGAAGAATGCAGAGCTCTTGCAAATTACATTTCCGAAAACCTCATTTACGATGTGATTTCTTACGAAGCTCTGTTCTCCGTTATCAATTACAGCAACATCCCCTACATCATTTCCACTGATGATTACGCAGCAGTCGAAGCTCTTTCCGGCAAAGCAAAAGAAGAAGCTCTCTTCGCCTGCCTCTCCGGCAACGAAATCTTCGTTTCCTATCTCACCTCCCGCCTTGCACGCGACGATGCGAAACTCAATATCGCCGTCAACGGTATGGGCGCTGACGTTGTTCTTGCTGCTCTTGACGGAGTCGGCACCTTCAACAAAGAAGTTATCGACCTCATCAAAGCAAAAGGCAACCTTGACAAAGCCGGCATACCCGCTTTCATCGCTTTTATCCGCGATAACGTAGACACCGTTTCCATCGACGGCAAGACCGTTTACGGTTGGAACGATACCGAAAGCAAATACGAGATCTTCACTCAGAACCTTATGGAAGCCGTACTTGCTACCTTCAACGGCATTTTTGAAAAATGCGCTATCGCTTCCGACGGCGATGTCATCTACACCATCGCAGCTGATTTCAACTACACCATCAACGGCGTTTCCGATACCGCAGCCGTTACTTTCAATGTTGCAGTAAAAGGCAGCACCTACACTCTTAACAAATACGCTTACGACATTGCTGAATGTGTTGAAGCTGATGCTCCCAACGGATATCTCAAGATCGACGATACTCCCAAGGAATACTTCAAACTTTACACCGCAATGAAGAAAGTTCTCAACACAAGCAAACTTACCGATGACGAAAAGATCAAATTCTTCTCCTACTTCACCGGCGATCTCAAACACATCCCCGATGCACTCGAAGATTGGAAGAACTACACTCACGGTCTCGTTACTTACGGCATCCTTCTTGAAAGCGAACTCAGATTTGCTGACAAGGCTCTCGATTATGCCATCAAAGCTGCAAACTACGACCTCGTAAAAGATTTCATCGATGGTCTTTGCATCGACGATTACTATGAAGGCAACGGCGTGTTCCACTTTGAACAGGCTCTGAATGTTGACTTCGAACTCGTTCTTTCCCGCCTTACCGAAAAGAAACCCGTCGTTGGCAAACTTTGGGAAAAATTCAACAGAGTAGGCTGCCTCGACAAAGACTCTCTCGATGTTCCCGTTGATTTCATTTACGTAGCAGATCAGGTTCGCCGCGTACGTTTCTTCGATAACGACGCGACCCTTCTCTACACCGTATATATGCCCGTTGGCGAAAAACTCGATATCTTCGAAGCTATTTGCCACGATAACGCTCCCTTGGGTTGGGAAGATGCTGAAGGCAACGCTTACACCGGCATTGCTCCTGAAAATGACGTTGATTACTATCCTGTAGAAGAACCCGAAGAAGAATCTTCCGAAGAACCCAGCGAAGAACCTTCCGAAGAACCCAGCGAAGAATCCTCTGAAGAACCTTCCGAAGAACCTTCCGAAGAACCTTCTGAAGAATCCTCCGAAGAACCCAGCGAAGAACCTTCCGAAGAATCCTCTGAAGAACCCAGCGAAGAACCTTCCGAAGAACCCAGCGAAGAACCTTCTGAAGAATCCTCTGAAGAACCTTCCGAAGAACCCAGCGAAGAACCTTCTGAAGAACCTTCTGAAGAACCTTCCGAAGAATCCTCTGTTCCCGTAACTCCTCCTCAGGGCGACGCAGGCATAATTGCTCTTGCAATCGTTGCTGTTGCTACCGCTGCAGGCGTAGTTGTTGCGAAGAAAAGAAAATAATCGCTGAATACAACTTAAACGAATAGCATAAATCAAAGCTCCCGGTTTTCAGCCGGGAGCTTTCAAATTATCCGCAAAAAACGTTTTTCCAAAACTTATTGAAAAATATTCGCTCTTATGGTACAATCAATAAAAGAAACAGTTCCGGGAAAGGATAACGGAAAATGGCATACATTGAATTTGAAAACGTATCTAAACTATATATGCAGGGCGAAAACGAGATCCGTGCGCTTGACGGTATGAGCTTTACGATAGAAAAGGGCGAACTTTGCGTGATCGTAGGTCCCTCCGGTGCCGGAAAAACGACGCTGCTCAACATCCTCGGCGGTATGGACACCGCAAGCGAGGGAAAAGTAACACTTGACGGCAGAGAAATCTCCGCATTGTCAAAACGCGCTCTAACTGAATACCGGCGGTATGACGTCGGCTTCGTTTTTCAGTTTTACAATCTGATCGGCAACCTCACGGCGCGTGAAAATGTCGAGATCGCGGCGGAACTCTGTCCTGAATCCCTGAATGCCGATGAAACGCTGCGCCGTGTAGGGCTTGGCGACAGACTTGCAAACTTTCCCGCACAGCTTTCGGGTGGTGAACAGCAGCGCGTTTCGATTGCCCGCGCCCTTGCAAAGAATCCGAAAATGATCCTCTGCGACGAACCGACCGGCGCACTCGACTATAACACGGGCAAGGCGGTGCTTGCACTTTTACAGAATACTTGCAGGGAAACTGGAAAGACCGTCGTTATCATCACGCACAATTCGGCGCTTACGAAGATAGCCGACCGCGTGATCCGCGTCAAAAACGGAAAAGCGGTCGATGTGACCGTCAATACAAATCCGCTTCCTGTCGGGGAGATCGAATGGTGATATGAAGACGAGAAGAAAAAATATTTTCCGCCGCATAAAGTCGAGCTTCAGCCGCTTTCTTGCAATATTGTTTATCGTTGCACTCGGCTCCGGCTTTATGGCAGGACTTGCAGCAACAAGTCCCGATATGCTTGAAACTGCGGACACCTATTTTGACGATACGGTATGGTACGACCTTGATATAAAATGCCCGCTCGGTTTCACGGATGAAGACGTTATTGCGGCATCCGAAATTCCCGATGTCGATATGATCGTCGCATCCCGAGTGCTCGATCTTGTTTACGATACGCCGGACACCTCCTACACCTGCCGCGTATACGGTCTTCTTGACAAAGAAGGGAATTCGGACGTAAATAAGCTGCGGCTGCTTGAAGGCAGAATGCCCCAAAACAATGCCGAATGTGTCGTGCAGACGAGTTCCGCACGTTATACGGAAAAATCCGCGGAGATCGGAAATGTCATTACTTTGTCCGAAGAAAACGAAGATTATGACTCGCTCTGCGAGAACCTTGCGGAGCTGTCTCTGACCGTCGTCGGCATCGTTGAAAGTCCGATGTCCATCGCCGTAATGCAGGAGCCGACAAACGTAGGTTCCGGCTCTGTCGGTATGCACGTTTTCACGCAGAAAGAACTGTTTGAAATGCCGTACTATACAGATTTGTACGTCACGCTCCGCGGAGCGAAGGAGATCGACACATTCTCCGATGATTACCGCACCATCTCCGACAAAGCAGAAACGGCATTTCTTTCGCTCGGAGAAAAACGTGGCGTCCTGCGTGCGGAAATGATCCGCAAAGATATTGAAAAAATGCTGAATATAGGAGTACCGGTGCCAATGGCGGAGGAACTGCTTGCCTCTCTTGACGGTACCTGGATCGTGCGGACAAGGCGGGACTCAGAAGGCTTTGCAAGCTACGACAGCAACGTGAGCAAGGTATCGGCGCTTGCCAAGATATTTCCCGTGTTCTTCTTCTCGGTCGCATTGCTCGTCGCGCTGACAACGATGACGCGGCTCGTCGAGGAAAACCGCACGGAGGCGGGAACGCTGAAAGCGCTCGGATATGCGAACAAAAGCATACTCGGAGAATATCTGCTGTATGCCGCACTTTCCTCCGTACTCGGCTGTACGCTCGGCTTCGCGGTAGGCTTCCGCATCTTCCCGTACGCGATCTATTCCGCGTATTCTATGATGTATACGCTGCCGTCCGTCGTTCTGCCGATACGGTGGAACATCGTCGCGTGGGTCGCTCCCGTTACTGTCGGCAGCATCCTCATTGCCGCGGTGTTCGCCTGTTTTGACGAATTCCGTTCGCTTCCGGCGTCTCTTATGCAGCCGAAGGCTCCTCCTGCGGGAAAGCGGATCTTGTTCGAACGCATTCCCGTTTTGTGGAAGCACCTTTCCTTTTCCTACAAGGTCACCTGCCGCAATTTGTTCAGGTACAAAAAGCGCCTTTTTATGACGCTGCTCGGCGTTGCCGGCTGTACGGCGCTTCTTCTCACCGGTTTCGGCGTGCGTGATTCTGTCAGCGATATCGTTGAACTGCAGTTCGGTGAAATTTACAAATACGAACTGACGCTCGTTACGGACGGCAGTACGGATGATTCGCTTGATACGTTTCTTTCGGATGGGGAATTCGTCTCCGCGTCATTGACGTTCCATTCCGAGGACGGCAGAGCCCGTGCAAACGGCGGAAACGAGACCGTAACGCTCTCCGTACCCGAAAAAAGCGAAAACTTTTCCGATTTCATCGTTCTGCGAAACAGAAAGACCAAAGAAGCCGTGCCATTCCCCGAGAATGGCGTCGTTCTGACGGAAAAACTCTGCGAAACGCTCGGCGTCGGTGTCGGTGACACCGTGACACTTGAGGATTCAGACGGTCATCGTGCGGAAACGACGGTTTCCGGCATTACGGAGAACTATCTCACGAGCTTTGCGTATCTCTCCGCGGAAACGTACGAAACGCTGTTCGGCGTTTCTCCGGACTTTGATTCGATCCTCTGCACCTATTCCGAGAACGCATCTCCGCAGGATGCCGTCACGCGGGCATTGGAAAGCGCATCCGTTCTCTATGCAAGCTCCTCGACGAGCCTGCGCGATACGTTTTCGGATTCGATAAAAAGCATCAACGGTGTCGTGTGGGTGCTCATCATTGCGGCGGGACTGCTGTCTGTCGTCGTTCTGTATAGTCTCACCTACGTCAATATCTGCGAACGGCGAAAAGAGCTTTCCACGATCGCCGTACTCGGATTTTATGAAAGGGAAGTCGAATCGTACATTTTCAGAGAAACGAATATTCTGAGCTTCGTCGGATCGCTTCTCGGACTACTGATCGGCGTCCGGCTGCACAGCTATGTAGTGCGAACCGTCGAGGTCGAGCAGGTTATGTTCGGACGGAACGTGTATCTGCCGAGCTATCTTTACGCGATACTGATTTCCGCCGTCTTTACGCTTCTTGTAAACGAGCTTCTGCGGAAAAAGATCCGCGGAATAGATATGGTCGAAGCGATGAAGGCAAACGACTGATGCAATGTTGATATAAGAAATTCAAGCGTACCTCCGATTGAAAGTACGCTTGATTTTTTTGCTGAATTGATTTATTTGATCCGTATCCCTCATCCATTTCTTTTCAAGCAATCAATAATGAATTTCCGATATACCGGGCGACCGATCACCGCTCGGTTATTTTTTGTCAGGCTGATACTTGCCGTAGAAATTATATACCTTGTAATAAGCGCAGCTCGATGATTTTGCCTCGGTGAACTCATCTTCTCCCGCGGTTTTGAAATAAATGGTGTCGGTACACCAGTCCGCAAAATAATTCTTTGCCCATTTACGCCCGATACCCTTATTCGGGAAGCAGTAAAACGTATCGCCGCACGGATCGTTTCCGTATCCCTTGACGCTCTGCGAAAACTGCGATATCCTCGTAAAACGCCTTTTTACCTTGCTGAAAGAATAAACCGAAGTCCCGGTCGTCACTATGAGCTTATCCGTGTCGGAGAAATCCGCCGACAGAGCGTGCCCGCCGTCTGCAGGAAGCGGATACTGCTTTTTGACTGCAAGCGTACCGTCTTCGTATTTGTACGAGACGAGGCGCGAATATCCCAAAGCCCAAAGAAGCTGCTTGTCGGGATCCCACAGAACGCCGTGGGCGCTTTCAAGCTCATAATCGACATAGTCATTATTATCACCGTAACGGTACAGACGGATGAGTTTGTCGTTGGAAGAGGCGCAGACGATATCTCCGGTCGGAAGTATTTCAATGGAATGAGGATTCTGACCGCAGCAAGAAACGCTCCATACCTCTTCTCCTTCGGGATACGTCACGACTCCCGCATATCCCTCGGAAGCGCATATAAGCACCACGTCGCCGTAGACCGTATTTTCACGGTATTTCACACCGGAAATGCAGACGCAATTGCTGCTTTTCGGCTTATAAGACCAGGTCTCACAATTATCAAGATCGACTCCGTCGTACTTGCTTATATCGTACACGACCACACGGTTTTTCACCTGATCGCAGGCGATGACGTAGCTGCCGTTGATTTTTGCTTCAAAATCCATCTCTTCGGGAATTTCCTCCGCTTCGGAAGTCACGGGAACGGAAACGGCGTCCTCGCTGCTTTCGCTTTCCGTATCGGAAACGGAAAGCTCCGATACTTCGGATGCGTCCGCATCAATGGACGTGTCGCTGCTTTCCTTTCCGCAGGCGCACATCCCGACGCACAAAAGTACAGACAAAAGAAATGCAGATATTCTTTTCAACGAATTCACCTCACGTTTAATTATTTTCATCCGGGCATTCGGTATAAAAATATTATCACAAATAATTTTGCGAGTCAATATGTCTTTGCACATTCCTATGTCAACACGTCTTTTCATAAATACTCGCAAATTACGATTTTATTCTTCGTTGAACGATTCGCCGTCTTTCACTTTGACGTGAGTAAAATTGTCAGATCCTTCTGTTCTCCAAATCAGTTTTCCTTTTTTGATTTCAAAAATATTGGTATAAGTACCTGATCCATTAATCGTGGACACTTCATTTGTCAAAGTAATCGTATCTTGCTCGATCATCCATTCTCCCGTACCGATATAACTGCTTGCCATTCCTTCATAATAGGTGAACGTACCGTCATCTTTGATGCTTATTGTGAAATCACCGTAAAAGCCTTCGTTTTCATACACGAAAGTTTTTCCAATCACATAGTCGGAATAATCTTTGCTTCCTCCGCAGCCGATGAGCAGGAGTGTCAATACTGCACAAATCATAATTGCTGTTTTCTTTTTCATTCCGGTCACCTCTTCAAATTTTGATTTGATTGAATATTTTTAGAAAATTATAGCACATAATCGTGAATTTTTCAATACATACCGGGCGACTGATAAACACTCCATTCTGCGATTATACTACAAAATAGCACAATGTGTATCCTGATTTCGAGCGATTCGGATCTCAGCTCTCTCCGTCTCCCTCCGTCCCTATTTTCCGCCTTTTTCGGCGAAAAAGTGACAGAATTTGTGCCGCTTTCAAGAAAAATGATAGAAAAGTGATAGATACGAGGGACGGGGCGTCACTATTATATTGTGAACTCTCAGATGTTTACTCAATCCCTCTGTATCCGTTTTTCTCGGCATTTCCAAGCAAATACAGAAATGCAAATGCAGGAATCCGCAGAAGGTTTTTCCCTCCCGGTGTGTTATGAATGCCAAAATCGTCGGCTGTTTTTGTGACCACAATACACGCAGAAGCTTCATCACACATTTCGACGATAGCGTCATCGTCTGCTATAGGAGCACCGTCGCGGTATTTTACTTCAATGAGAATCTTGCGGATATTTGGATAGTCAACCACCACATCAATTTCCTTATCTTTGCGCCCTCCTCTGAAATAACCAACAGAGGTTGCAAGTTGATAATAAAAAGCGGCAATATGCTTATATACAGCTGTTTCAACGATTTTTCCCATTTCCACTGTGTCTGTCATAAATGAATCATCCATAAGAACCGCATTCCTTATCGCAGCATCAGCAATATAAATCTTTGGACGAGCTTTCAGCACTTTTTTGTTTGCCATATCAACCGGCCAGCTTTGATAGATAAGGTTCGCACTTTCAAGATAAGAGATATAGTTTTCAACGGTCGTTCTGGATACTCCGTTCAGTTCTTTGGTAATAGCTTCAATAGAAACAATATCAGACGATACATTGCACAAGTACAGGAATATCCGTTCAAGTTCTGTAGCATTTCGGATATTGTAAAGTGCCGGAAGATCTCGTTTCAGAACCTTATCGACAACGTCTTCACGAAGAATCTGCTGCGCAAAAAGATCATTCTCTGCTAATGCCAGTTCCGGGAAGCCACCAACTTTAAGATATCGAATAAAATGATTCTGTACAGCCGAAAGCTGAACCATGATTTGTCTTCGCTCAAACTGCGTTTTGGAAAGAAGATCCGTAACCTTGAGATTTGCGGGGATTTCCGGCATCTTCACACCGATAAGCTCGCAATATTCAAAAAATGACATAGTGGGGACCTGTATGACGGTCCAACGCCCGGCGCCGCTTTCACGGCTTCCTTTGACCAGAACAGGGCTCGCGGAGCCGGTAGCAACGACCCTTGTTTCCGGCTGCATATCATAAATTGTTTTCAGCCATTTATCCCAATCCTGTGCATATTGGATTTCATCAAAAAAGTAGTATACGTCCTGCTCGGCATAAATATTTTCGTGATAGCAGGCAAGAACATCCTCAAATTGACTGAGTTTCAGAATCGGATGATCCATGGAAATATATACGATTTTTTGCGGAGCAACTCCGGATGTCAGCAGGTTATCAATCATCTGATACTGTATGGTCGTCTTTCCAACACGACGAGTCCCGGTCAAAATCACTGAACGGCGCAGAGTCGGTTCCATCAATCGTTTCATAGCTTCATAAAAAGCAAATCTTTTATATGTCTTTGCCATATTTGTGTTGACTGCTCCGGTTTTCCACCACGGGTTATACGCAGTCAGAACATTCAATATTCTTTCTTTTGTAGTAATCGGCATATCGTTACCTCCTTGTTTTGTACGTAAGTATTATAGCACA
>JAZUKE010000091.1:0-3074 GCA_045643125.1 Eubacteriales bacterium | reverse complement strand
TGATTTGATATGGTGTATAATACATCCGTTGGTTGTGATTGTTTTTCATCAACTCAATTATACCACAAAAAGAAGACTATGTCATCCTTTTTTTTCGGATTTCATAGTCTCTCTTTTTTGGACCTTTTTTACAGCCCCTTTTTTCTGGTGCCGGTGGCGGGGGTCGAACCCGCACGTCCTTGCGGACAACAGATTTTGAGTCTGTCAAGTCTGCCAATTCCATCACACCGGCTCGGTGCTTGTATATAATATCACACTTTTTTTGAAATTTCAAGAGTTATTTTCATTATTTGAACATATTTGTCCGCCTTGTGTCAATAGTAAATAAAAGGGAAGTCTTCCGTATTCTCCTATATGTCGGCGCTTCTGAGGTCGCATTTTTCACACCTTGCCTTCAAGTGCTGAATTTTGACGTAAAATTAACAAAAAAATTTGCAGAAAACTATTGACAAATCCGTCTGCAAGTGATATATTACTCAACGTTGGCAGTCAAAGACGATAAGTGCTAACGGAAGGAGCGAACGGTATGGAGCTTTCGGAAAGAAAAAAGAGAATACTCAAATCCATCGTCGATTCATATATAGAGTCCGGCGAGCCGATCGGATCCAAACTGCTCACCACGAGCGGCGATTTCACCGTTTCTTCCGCAACCATAAGAAGCGAAATGAGCGAACTTGAGGATATGGGATACCTCGAACAGCCTCACACCTCGGCAGGCAGAGTGCCGACTACTCTCGGCTTCCGCACCTACGTCGATTCGCTTATGGAAAACTACCGCCTTACGATGGAAGAATTGAGCCTGCTCGACGAGCTTACAAAATTCAAGCTCGGCGAACTCGGCAACACGCTCGAAAAGGCAAGCAAGCTCATCAGCCGTATGACGAATTACGCTTCGTTTTCGGTGCTTCGTTCACCCGAACGCACCGCCGAAAGATACGAGACCGTATATATCGACGAACGCAGCTTCCTCATCGTAATGATCTGCGATAACGACGACGTGAAAAGTTCCCGCGTAAAACTGCGCACACCCGTCACCAAAGAAGACGTCGTATCCGTTCAGCACGCTCTTAACGCAAAGCTCGTCGGCAAGCGGTCGGACGATATAACGATGCCGGTCTTCCTTGCGTTCGAGCAGTCGCTCGGCGAACTCGGCTACCTCGCATCTCCCTGCGTAAAGTCTGTTTACGAAATGCTTTCAAACGGAAGCAAAGAGGAAGTCCACGTTGACGGCGTGACAAAGCTGCTTTCTTACCCGGAATTTTCAAGCGTTTCAAACGCAAAAGGCGTCATTTCGATGATAGAGGAGCAAAGCAAACTCGTTGAGCTTCTCTCCGGTGCCGAAAATGACGATTACAACGTCTATATCAGCGACGGCGAAGGCTCCGTGCTTCCTTCAAAGGACACGAGCTGCGTGTTCTTCCCGATAACCTCAAACGGGCAGAAGGTCGGCGCGATAGGCGTCATAGGACCGAAGCGTATGGACTACAAAAAAGTCATCGCAAGCCTAAATTATATAGCGTCGGGCATCAGCTTTGAGCTGAACGATCCGCCCGGAAATAAACAAGGAGACGACAAATGAAGAGCGAAAAAGAAAAGAACGCAAAAGAAACAGAAGAAGAAATAAAGGAACAAGCTCCCGAAACGGAAGCCGAAAAGACCGAAGAAAAGAACGAAGAAACCAAAAAAGAAGAATCTCCCGCAAACAAAGAATTTGAGGAGATGAAGGATAAATACATCCGCATCTGCGCCGAATACGAAAATTACCGCAAGAGAAGCGAAAAAGAAAAACTCGATTCCTATATCGACGGTATGACGAACGCGGTCAAGGCGCTGCTCCCCGTTATGGATAACCTCGACAGAGCGATATCCTTTGAGCCGGAAAACGAAGGCGTCAGAATGATAACCAAGCAGATAACCGATTCCTTCACCAAGCTCGGCGTTGCCGAGATCGAATCGGACGGCAAGCCGTTCGATCCCGAACTGCATAACGCGATTATGCACGAAGAAGATCCCGAACAGGGCGAAAACATCGTGTCGCAGACCTTCCAGAAAGGCTATACGCTTAACGGAAAGATCATCAGACACGCAATGGTAAAAGTAGTCAATTAAATTTTTTACAATATATCGGAGGTAATTATTATGTCCAAAATCATTGGTATCGACTTAGGTACAACTAACTCCTGCGTAGCAGTTTACGAAGGCGGCGAGCCCGTAGTTATAGCAAAGGGCGAAGGCAGTACAACAACTCCTTCCGTGGTCGCTTTTTCCAAGACCGGCGAAAGAATGGTAGGTCAGGTCGCAAAAAGACAGGCTATCACCAACCCCGAAAGAACCGTTATCTCCATCAAGAGAGATATGGGCACCGACAGACGCGTTGACATCGACGGCAAAAAATATACCCCGCAGGAAATTTCCGCAATAATCCTTCAGAAACTCAAAGGCGACGCCGAAGCATACCTCGGCACAAAGGTCGAAAAAGCGGTCATCACCGTTCCCGCATACTTCTCCGACGCACAGCGTCAGGCGACCAAGGACGCGGGCAAGATCGCAGGCCTTGAAGTTCTCAGAATCATCAACGAGCCGACAGCCGCAGCTCTTGCTTACGGTATGGATAAGGAACTCGATCAGAAAGTCCTCATCTTCGACCTCGGCGGCGGCACGTTCGACGTATCTCTCCTCGAAATCTCCGACGGCGTATTTGAAGTTCTCGCAACTGCCGGAAACAACCGTCTCGGCGGCGACGATTTCGATAACAAGATCATCGACTGGATGGCTGACTCCTTCCAAAGAGAAAACGGCATCGACCTCAGAAAAGACAAAATGACTCATCAGCGTCTTAAAGAAGCAGCCGAAAAAGCAAAGATCGAACTTTCCGGTATGATGTCCACCGATATCAACCTGCCGTTCATCACCGCAGACGCTACCGGCCCCAAACATTTCGAGGCAACTCTTACCAGAGCAAAATTCAACGAACACACTTCCGATCTCGTTGAAAAGACTATGATCCCTCTCCGTCAGGTACTTTCCGACGCAGGTCTCAAGCCTTCGCAGATCGACAAAGTCCTTCTCGTCGG
>JAZUKE010000090.1:0-10822 GCA_045643125.1 Eubacteriales bacterium | reverse complement strand
ATTTTTTTGTTTTTTTCGTTTTTTGCATAAATCAACGCGGCACGGGAAGAATAAAAAGGAAAAAAGAAGTGGAGGAAAAGCAAAATGTTTGACAAACTCAAATGCAAAATGATCCTTATGTCCGTTCTTATCGCCGTCGTTTCCGGCGCTGTCGCAGGGCTTACCGTGTCCTGCGTGGAAAATCACTCAAAGATCGAAAAGAAATGCAAAAAGGCATTCAAACAGCTCGAAGACAAAATGACGTGACGGGTGAATTTTCACTCTCCTACAAAACCGAAAATCTGTCCTCGGGCTTTTCCGTGAGGTACGGGCAGGCTTTCATACAGAGTCCGCAGACGGCGCCTCTGCCGATATCCTTATAGGTCTTCATCCATTCGGAGCATTTTTTGGGATCGAAGATATCTTCCCTTTTCATACCCTCTTTCCAGACGACGCCTTTGAGAGCGCCGGCAGGACAGGCGGAAACGCATTTTCCGCAGCCGGTGCAGTAGTGGGGCGACATTCCGGCAGACGTATCAAGCGGCAGATCGGTCAGCACCGTTGCAAGGCGCACGCCGATGCCGCAGCGTCTGTCGATGAAAAGATTATTCATACCGATGCTTCCCATTCCGGCACGGACGGCAGCCGTCTTGTGCGGGAAAACGCCGTTGTACTTCTCTTCCTCGGTGTTTCTCGACTGGCTCGCCGCGATCGGGAACGCCGAGTACCCCTTTTGCTCGATGAAACGGCAGATATCAAGGCACACCGAGTCGAGCCGCGCATTCACGGCGCGGTAATGCTGAAAATACATAATGCTCGGTCGGTCTGTTATCGTTTCAAGCACGGCGGCGCTGAGCTTATAGCAGACCGAAACGGCGTTGACGAGCCGCCCCGGCACGTCGTCCGGCAGGCAGTCGCCGACGAACGCAAAGCCGCAGTCACCTACGCCGAGCGAATATACAAGTTCTTTCAGTTCTTTTTCGTACATATTTCACTTTTCTTTCAAAGCGGTTTTTTTGTTATCTGCGAATTGTGGCGCGGATATGCGTCGGGAGTGCGCGACGTTTTTGAAATGACGACAAGCGTATGCGTATGTCCCGAAAACACAAGGTCGTATTTTATTATTTCAACTATCTTTCCGCCGAGCGTTTTCACCGCGTTTTCGGCGTCTCTCGCTTCTTCTTCGCCGTTTGAGCCTTTCATTGCGATGAAATATCCGTTCGGTTTGACGTAGGGCAGGCACCATTCGCAAAGCACGTTGAGCCGTGCGACTCCGCGCGAAAGCACGGTGTCGAACGAATCGCGGTACTTTTTATCGTGCGAAAGCTCCTCGGCTCTGCCGCAGAGCGTGCTGATGTTCGCAAGCCCGACTGCCTTTGCGGTCTCGCTTATGAAATCGAGTTTCTTCGACGTGGCGTCAAGGGCGGTCACTTCGCATCCCGACACGACGGCGACGGGAAACGCGGGGAATCCTCCGCCGCTTCCCACGTCAAGTATCTTTCCTTTGACGTAAGGCGTAGTGAGCGGATAGAGCGAGTCGGCAAAGTGAAGCTCGGATGCTTCCTCGGGCGTTTTTATGGAGGTGAGGTTCATCACCTTGTTTTTTGCTTCGAGAAGATCGTATATTTTCGCCATCTGCTCCGCCTTTGCGTCGTCGAGCGGAAGAGGCGAATATTTTTTTATGAGTTCAGTCATTTCTGTTCCCTCTTTGTGCAAGCCAGATAAGCAGCACCGATATGTCGGCAGGCGACACGCCCGATATGCGCGACGCACGACCGACGGAGTCGGGACGAAGCTTTGAGAGTTTCTGCATCGCTTCGATGCGAAGCCCCTTTATCTGCGTATAGTCAGTATCGGCGGGTATCATTTTTTCTTCGAGCTTGCCGAATCTTTCGACCTCGGCGAGCTGTTTTTTGATATATCCCTCGTATTTTACCTCGATCTCTGCGCGGCGAGCGGTCTTGTAATCGTATTCCGTCCTTCCGTCAAGAGCGTAAACGTCCTCAATGGCGATCCCCGGACGTTTGAGCAGTTCCGACGCGCGAAGACCGACGGCTGATTTTTCATACCCTTTGGAAACGAGCAGTTCATCGAGTTTTTCGCCCATTTTTATCGTGGTCGTGTTGAGGTATTCTATTTCGTTTTCAAGCGCTTTTTCTTCGGCAAGGAAGAGACGGTAGTCTTTTTCCGTCACAAGCCCTATCGCGTAGCCCTTGGGGGTAAGGCGCGTTTTGGCGTTGTCCTGACGGAGGTACAGACGGTATTCGCTTCTGCTCGTCATCATACGGTACGGCTCGTTCGTTCCCTTTGTGACGAGGTCGTCGATGAGGGTGCCGATATACGATTCGGCACGCGAAAGGACGAACGGTTTTTCGCCTTTTATCTTCAATGCGGCGTTTATGCCGGCGATAAGTCCCTGCGACGCGGCTTCCTCGTAACCCGACGAGCCGTTGAACTGTCCCGCACCGTAAAGACCTTTTATGTTTCTGAATTCAAGCGTCGGCTCAAGCTGAGTCGGATCTATGCAGTCGTATTCTATCGCGTAGGCGGTACGCATTATCTTTGCGTGGGTAAGTCCTTTTATCGAGTGGATTATCTCGCGCTGAACGTCCTCCGGCATCGACGACGAAAGCCCCTGCAGATACATTTCCTTCGTGTCGCTGCCCATAGGCTCGACGAATATCTGATGCCTTTCCTTGTCGGCAAAGCGCACGACCTTGTCTTCGATCGACGGGCAGTAACGCGGCCCCGTCCCCTTTATCGCTCCGCCGAAAAGCGGCGAACGGTGGAGATTGGCGCGGATTATTTCGTGAGTTTTTGCGTTCGTATAGGTTATATAGCAGCCGAAGGTGTTTTTGCCGAAGCCTTCGGACGCGAACAGATAGGCTTTTTCGTCGCCCTCCTGAAGCTCCATTTCGTCGTAGTCGAGGCTGTCGGCGTGGACACGCGCCGGAGTACCCGTTTTGAAACGTACTATCTTCACGCCGTGGTCGATAAGGTCGCCCGTGAGTACGGTGGCAGGCAGAGTGTTGTCCGGCCCCGACTTGTACGACGCTTCGCCGACGATTATCCTGCCGCCGAGCGACGTTCCCGTGGCGATGATGACGGCTTTCGCGGTGTATTTTGTGCCGAAAGCGGTGTACGCGCCCTTTATAACGCCGTCTTCAACGTCTATCCCCACTATCTCGGACTGGATAAGCAGCAGATTCGGCGTGGTTTCCAGCACTTTTTTCATATAATTGCGGTATTTTACCCTGTCCGCCTGCATACGCAGCGAATGTACGGCAGGGCCTTTTGATTCGTTGAGCATACGCGACTGGAGCATAACCTCGTCAGCCGCTCTGCCCATTTCGCCGCCGAGAGCTGTCAGTTCATAAACAAGGTGTCCCTTGCCGGTGCCGCCTATCGACGGATTGCAGGGCATATTGCCCACAAGATCCATATTCATCGTGAAGACCGCGGTCTTCATACCGAGCCTTGACGCTGCAAGCGCCGCTTCGATGCCGGCGTGTCCCGCACCTACCACAAGTACGTCAAATTCAAGTTCGTTCATACAAACACTTCCAAAATATCATTTGCCCGAAAATGAGGGCAAATGTAGTGATCTTTTTTAATAATATCCGTTTTTGAGTCGGCTCTGCCGATTCAAAAACACCTTTAAGATGAGCATTTATGCGAATCCTCGCGCCGACCAAACGAGCGGAACAAAGTGAAACGAGTGCGATAAGCGCGAGTAAAACAATTGAAAAACGCAGTTTTTCAATTTCTTATTTTCCTACGCAGAAGTGAGAAAATATATCGTTCACTATGTCCTCGGTGACGGCTTTGCCGTCGATCTCGCCGAGAGCGGAAAGCGCGTTTTCTATCTCCATTCCGGCGATATCCTGCGTGAAGGAATCGAGGGATGAGACCGCGTCTTCTATACATCCGATGGCTCTTGCGAGAGAACCGCTCTGACGAGCCGAAACGATGATGCTTCCGTCGTCGCGGCAGACGTTTTTGCCGCAAATTGACGAAACCTCGTTTATCAATTCTTTGACTCCGTCGCCCGTAAGCGCTGAAAACGTCACTTCACGCGCAAAAATGCCCTTTTTAACGGTCCTGCCGTTATCGGACTTGTTGTAAACGGCAACGGTGACGTCGCTTTTGCCGCTCTGCTTTATGAGGTCTATTACCTTTTCGTCTTCGGCGGTGACGGTGTTTTCAAGCACGAGAAGCACCATTTCGGCGTTTTCTATCTCTTTGCCCGCTTTGTTCACGCCGATCTGCTCTATAACGTCGTCGCTTTCCCGTATTCCCGCGGTGTCGGAAAGGTCAAGCACGACGTCGCCGAGCGTTATTTTTTCGGTTATGACGTCGCGCGTCGTTCCCGCGGTGTCGGTGACTATGGCTCTCTCCATTCCGGAAAGGCGGTTGAGCAGCGACGATTTGCCCGTGTTCGGTCTGCCGACTATCGCGGTGCGGATACCTTCGCTTATCGCTTTGCCGTAGTGCCGCGTTTCGTAAAGCTCCTTCAGCTCGTCAAGAACGGAAGAAAGCGTTTCTTTCATCTCATCGTCCGAAACATCGGTCATATCCTCGTCCCGGTAGTCGATATAGGCGTAAACCGACGAAACGAGGAACACAAGCCGTGAATAGACGGAATTTATCTTTTGGGAAAGGCTGCCGTCCATCTGCAGAAGCGACACGTTGAGATGCTTTTCGCTTACGGCGTCGATCATTCCGCCGACGGCTTCCGCTTCGGAAAGCGACATTTTTCCGTTAAGGAAAGCGCGTTTCGTAAATTCGCCGCGTCCAGCGTAGGACGCGCCCGCCGCTATGCAGGCGGAAAGCAGTTTTTCGGTCACGAGCGGTCCGCCGTGACAGCACAGCTCGCAGGTGTCCTCCCCCGTGAACGAGCGCGGGGCTTTGTAAAAGACAGCCATACCGTCGTCGAAAACGCCGTTTCTGTCGCTGAATTTACCGTAAACCACGGTGTTGGACTTGTAAAGCTCAAACGCTTTGCCCGATGCCGGAGCAAAGACCTTTGACGTTATCTTCATCGCGTCGCCGCCGCTTATCCGTATCAGCGCGACGCCTCCCTTCCCTCTCGGAGAAGAGATCGCGGCTATCGTTCTTTCTGTCATTTTCGTCACTCTTTCTTACCGGGAAATTTCCCTTTCAAGTTAAGCTCGTCAAAGCCCTGCTGGCGCAGTCCCTCGTAGACGGCGATCGCCGCCGAATTTGAAAGGTTGAGAGAGCGTATCTCCTCGAACATAGGTATTCTGACACAGTAAGGCTCATTTTCAATAAGCAGGCTTTCGGGAAGCCCTTTCGTCTCCTTGCCGAAGAACAGATAGACGTTGTCCGGGTAAGGCACCTCGGTATAGCATTTCTGCGCCTTGGTCGAGAAATAATAGCAGAACGCATCCGGGTTCATCTCGCGGAACTGTTCCAGGTTGTCGTAATAGGTCACGTCGAGATACTGCCAATAATCAAGTCCCGCACGTTTGAGGTTTCTGTCGGTTATTTCAAAGCCGAACGGACGTATTAGGTGGAGCCTTGAATGGGTGGCGACGCAGGTGCGTGCGATATTTCCCGTGTTCTGCGGTATTTCCGGCTCCAGAAGGACTACATTCAATGCCATATATGTTCACGCTTTCATATTTTCATTATAATACATTCTGTATCATATCACATTTTTACGATGTTTTCAATTATTTTTACAAAAAGGTCTGTATTTTTTTAATTTCTTATGATATTATAGAATAAGCGAAGAATATATACGCGGACAGAATACATTTCACCGGAGGAAAAAATGTCACTTATTACAAAAGTTTTCGGAACATACAGTGAACGCCAGCTCAAAAAGATCGAGCCGATAGCCGATAAAATAGAAGCCCTTGCCGACAAGTACAAGGCAATGACAGACACCGAACTTCAAGGTCAGACGGATATACTGCGTGAAAGGCTGAAAAACGGCGAAACGAAGGACGATATCCTGCCGGACGCTTTTGCGGTCGTCCGCGAAGCCGCCGACCGTGTACTCGGAACACGCCATTACAGAGTTCAGCTCATAGGCGGCATCGTCATCCACCAGGGACGCATTGCCGAAATGAAGACGGGCGAAGGCAAGACGCAGGTCGCCACTCTGCCCGCATACCTCAACGCGCTCGACGGCAAAGGCGTACACGTCGTCACGGTAAACGACTACCTTGCGAAGCGCGACAGCGAATGGATGGGAAAACTCTATAATTTCCTCGGTCTTTCCGTCGGTCTTATCGTCAACGGAATGAAGAACGACGAGCGCAAAGCCGCTTACGCCGCCGATATCACCTACGGCACGAACAACGAGATGGGCTTTGACTATCTGCGCGACAATATGGTCACCTACAAGGACAGAATGGTACAGAGAGGTCACGTCTTTGCGATAGTGGACGAGGTGGACTCCATCCTCATCGACGAAGCACGGACTCCGCTCATAATTTCCGGCGCCGGCGACAAATCCGACCCGCTTTACGAAAAAACGGACGAGCTTGTGAGACGTATGTCCGTCTTCCGCATAAAGGAGATCGACGCCAAGGAAGGTCACGACAGCATCGACGCCGATATCATCGTCGATGAAAAGGCGCGCACCGCCGTTCTCGGCAAATCGGGCATTGCGAAAGCCGAACGCTTTTTCGGCGTGGAAAACCTCGGTGACCCCGAAAACCAGGAATATATGCACTACATCAACAACGCGATACGCGCTCACGGCGTTATGCAGAAAGACGTTGACTACATCGTGAAGGACGGGCAGGTGCTTATCGTCGATTCGTTCACGGGACGCATTATGTACGGCAGACGCTATTCCAACGGTCTGCACCAGGCGATCGAAGCCAAGGAAGGCGTAAAGATCGAACGCGAAAACAAAACGCAGGCGACGATCACGTTCCAGAATTATTTCCGTCTTTACAAAAAACTCTCGGGTATGACCGGTACGGCTATGACCGAGGACGCGGAATTCCGCGAAATATACAGTCTTGACGTTGTGGAGATACCCACAAACCGTCCTATGATAAGGCAGGATCACACCGATATGGTGTTCAAGACGGTGAACGGAAAGTACAACAACATCGTCGAGCAGGTGAAGCTCTGCCACGCAAAAGGGCAGCCCGTGCTTGTCGGTACGGTGTCGATAGAAAAATCCGAGGAGCTTTCGGAACGTCTCAAACGCGAAGGCATAAGGCACAACGTACTCAACGCCAAATATCACGAGCGCGAAGCCGAAATAATCGCCCAGGCGGGCAAGCTCGGCGCCGTCACGATCTCCACCAATATGGCGGGACGCGGTACGGATATCAAGCTCGGCGGCAACGCCGAATTTATGGCGAAGTCACAGATGAGGAGCGAGGGCTACGAGGACTGGCAGATCGTCGAAGCCACGAGCTATTCGCACACCGACGACGAAGAAAAACTCGCTCTGCGTGAGCATTTCCACTCACTGAACGATGAATTCGAGCGTAAGATCGCTCCCGAAGCCGAAGAAGTGAGAAAAGCCGGCGGACTTTTCATCATCGGTACGGAACGCCACGAAAGCAGACGTATAGACAATCAGCTCCGAGGTCGTTCGGGGCGTCAGGGAGACCCGGGAGAGAGCAGATTTTACCTTTCTATGGAAGACGATCTTATGCGTCTTTTCGGCTCGGACAGAATGCTCGGCGTAGTGTCGGCGCTCGGACTTGACGAAAATCAGCCCATAAACGCAAAAATACTTGCAAATTCAATAGAATCGGCGCAGAAACGCCTTGAAATGAACAACTTTGAACGCCGTAAGCGCGTCATCCAATACGACGACGTTATGAATCAGCAGCGCGAACTTATCTATTCGCAGCGCCGCGACGTTCTCGACGGCAAGGATCTGAAGGACACTATCTGGAAGATGGTGGAATCCTACGTCAACGACGCGGTGAACGAATACTGCTCCGCCGACGTCGCCGACGATTGGAATTACGACGGACTGCGGACGTATTTCCTCGGCATACTCTGCGGAAAAGACGATTTCAACTACACGACGGAAGAGCTTGACAGTCTGACCACCGAAGACGTGAGCGATCTGCTGCTCGACAGAGCGAAAAAGAGATACGCTTACCAGGAGGAAGTCTTCACGCCCGAGCGTTTCCGCGAGATAGAGCGCATCATCCTGCTTGAAAACGTCGATACCAAGTGGGTGGATCACATCGACGCGATGGACGACCTTGAAATAGGTGTCGGGCTGAACGCCTACGCGCAGCGCGATCCCGTGTCGGAATACCGCATTATCGGCTCGGATATGTTCGACGAAATGGTAAGGAACATAAGAGTTGACACCGTAAGGATGCTGCTCACCGTAGCGCCCCGAAAGGTGATCGAAAGAAAACAAGTCCTCACCGCGGCAAACAATATGAACGCCGGAGGCGACAAAAAGGTGATAATCACCGCGACAAAGCGCAAAAAAGTCGGCCCCAACGATCCGTGCCCCTGCGGAAGCGGACTGAAATATAAGAAATGCTGTATGAGCAAGGATATGAAAGCGTAAAAAAAGTAAAACTTCGTTTTACTTTTTGGATCCGCATCATAAGAACAAAAAGGAGAATGAGAAAATGGGATTCGGTATATGCGTTCTCGGCTATCTGCTGACGATGTTCGACGCCTTTGCCGCGGGTATCGTCGGCTGGCCTCTGCTTGCTTTCGGTATGTGGAAGCTGTCCTCGACCGATAAACGCTTCCGCCTTGCTTCCGCGATATCGCTGCTCTGCACCGCGTACCCCGTCGTGATACTCGTTTCCCTTCTCGGCTCTTACAGCACGCAGAGCGCATCGTACAGATATATTTATATATCATACCTCTTTCTCTGCGCCGTACTGCACGCCGTCTATCTCACGCTGATAAAAGAAATGGCAAGAAAAAACGGCGGCGAAAACATTGCGCTTTCGGCGTCGATGTGGATGATATTCACGCTCGTTTTCTATGCCTGCGCCGTGTTCTCGGTATTTTCGCCGAACGTGATGTCGCTTGAATTTGCCGAAGGCTTCGTGAGAGTCGTGGCGGTAATGAAATACTTTATCGGCATCGCCAACCTCTGGTTCCTTTACACTTGCTACGCCAAGATAACCACGCAGAAGCAGATAGAAAAGGACAACGCCTTTTTTGCGAAAGAAAAGGCAAAAGAGGAAGCAAAAAAGAAAAAACGCGAATCGGAGGAAAGCAAAAATGCGTAAAGGGCTTTCGCGCTTCCGTCTGCCGCTGCTTGCGGTCGGGTTCGTTTTTCTGCTGAACCCGTATATTTCCGTTCTTGACATACTGCCGGACTTTTTCGGCTGGCTTTTCGTGTGGTTCGCGCTCTCGGAACTTGCGGAGCTTGACGACCGTCTTGAAGCCGCGTCGCAGAAGATGCTGTATCTCGCAGTCCTTTCTTTTGCGCGTATCTGCGCGTTCTTCCTTACGGTGTCGGAAAATTCAAGCACCGTGATGCTTGCGTCATTCACGTTTGCTATCCTCGAAACGGTGCTGCTGCTCGTTTTCGTGAACGACTTTTTCGGCGGTATGGAGTACCTGCTCCAGCGTTACGGCGCGTTCGGTGCGCTTGAAAAACTGCCCGACGCAAAGTTCGTCACCCTTGTTTTTATGCTTGCAAAGATCGTCCTCGGCTTCATTCCCGACCTTGCGGCGATACTCGAATACGAAGCGTACGTCAACATTTCGGCGTCGCAGATGCTTTCCGAGATAGCGGGGTACCGCCCGTACGCGATACTGCTTTTCTCGCTGATAGTGCTTATAGCGGGCGTGTGGTGGTTTTCGACGATCACAAAATATTTCCGCACCGTGCGTAACGACGCGGAATTTATGAAAAACGTGTCCGCCCTTTACGAAAGCGAGGTCTCCGACAATTCGGATGAACTCGAAATGAAAAAGCTCAGCCTTTCTTTCATCCTCATCGCCGTCGGATTTGTGTTCTTCCTTGACTTTACGGTGTCGAAAATACAGATCTTTCAGGATATTATCGGCACGCTGCTGATCTATGTCGGCGTTACGCGGATCGGCAGCAAAAAAAACGACCGTTTTTCGGTCATATCGTTCATCGCTCTCACGCTTCAGGCTGTTTTCGCGGTATGCTTCCGGCTGTTCGCCGTCACTGACGGCAAGACCGCCGGTTTCGGAGCAAAAGAGATCATCATCCTCGGGATAGTGTCCGTCGCCTACGCCGCGGCAAACCTGCTTTTCGTGTCGGAGGTATATGCGTTTTTCACATCGTTTGCAAAGCAAAAAGGGCTGAAAAACGACAGGCACAAGACGTTTGACACTTCCTATATCTTTTACGCCGTGTTCCTCTCGCTTTCAGCCTGCGGCTGCGTCTTCCCCGCGTCCTACGAATGGATCGTGCTTTGGAAAGCGGTCTGCATCGTGGTGTTCATCGCCCTTTCGATAAAAGGAACGTGGAAGATCTGCGACGATTACGCCAAAATGAATTAAAAAACCATTGACATATAGGCATTTTTGCTGACATTGAGGTCAACGGCCGTGAATCAAACGGCTCTGCCGAATAACAAACAAATCAGTTTCGGGGTGTTCTTATTGTAATTTGCAATTCGTCATTATTTCGTCTTGACATATTTTGTTGGATATGGTAGAATTTATGCAAGGCAGTCGTAATACACGGTAGGCGGTTAGTCCTCTGTTTTTAGAGGGCAGTTTTTCGCCCTCTGGAAAGGGGGCGGTGGGACGCCGAGCGAAAAGCTCGGCAACGATGTGTTCCGCAAGCGGAACGTGATGCACACTTCGTGCGTGATGCTCGCCTGCGGCGAATGATGTGCCTGCGGGCGTGAGTAGAGGTTCCCGTGAGCAG
>JAZUKE010000089.1:0-9340 GCA_045643125.1 Eubacteriales bacterium | reverse complement strand
GGCGATGAAAGAATTCCGAATATTGAGTTATTGGATGAAAAACTGAAAGCATGGAGCAACGACAGAAATGCTAAACAGAAAGGTGTTTCATGGCAATTCACAACCGCCGATGCAAGAATTAAGCTCAAGCACCTTTATCCTCAAATAATAATGTAAAGTTTTAATTGAAACAAGGTACTACAAAAAAAGGATTTCCTTTTGCGGAGTGTTCTAAAGGACACTCCGCAACGAAATAAATCCCTTACGGGATTTGTGAAATATCCTTCGGATGTGAAATACGCCTTCGGCGTATGAAATGCTCTGCGGAGCGTTGAGGGATTTATTTCATTTCACATTGCGAAGTGAAACGAAGCAATATTTCACAATCGTTATGCGATTATTTCACATTTGTCAAAGGCAAATATTTCACTTATAATACTAAATGAAAAGGAAAAACAGGCTGAATCAGCCTGTTTCGTTTTTATCAAGTGCGCACTTACTCACCACATTCTGTGGCGGTTATTTCATAAAACTGTCCTTAAGAACAAGTCTCGTTTTGGCAAGTGCTTTTCATTATATTTGCTATTTGATGTCCGGTTTATCGTCCGGTCGGCAAAAGCTGCGCTTTTTGCAATGCGGACACTTGAAAAGTCTGTCGGAATTGATATGCAGCGAAAAACACGCTTCCCACCATTTTGGATAAAACGATTCCGAACACTTCGGGCAGATATATTTATGCGACGTTATGACTTTTCCTGCAATGAGACACGCCGCCGCGATTATCACGACCGTCGGGATCGTGACTGCCCACCACGGAGCGTCATAGTGCGTGTTTCCGAAATGAACGTCGCAGGAAGTCAAAGCAAAAAGGCATAATGTGAAAAGCAAAACAAAAGACAACGTTTTTTTCATTGATGTTTTCACCTCATTTTGTTGTTTTTTTGTTCTCTATGATAACGAAAATTCTACTGATTGGATATGTCAACACGAAAAGCAGAACAGAAAGAACTTTTAATCCGGAGTTGAAATACAAAACAAACAATAAAAGAAAAGGGATACTTATCAGTTTATTTCTAAACAACCATTTTTGACTGCATATAATTTTGTTTAAGTCGATTTCTCTGAAACTGTATGCGGTATTATTCAACCGATAATCATCAATATTTTGCTTCTGTTGTTCTTTCAGCAAAGATATCTCTATTGCAGTTACAACAATAAAGCACAACGGCAAAAGACTCATAGACGTAATATTAACAGAATGAGGAAAAATAAAAAACGCCACCACAAAAGAGAAAAAAGCAGACAAAAGATAAATCGTCATTATTATGTTCCCTCCCATTAATCGGCATTGTAATACCCCAACCAAATACCTTCTATCAAATCATTGTATATCACGAATGTTATTTTCAGTCCCAATTTTGTAAAACGTATAAACTGAATAAATTTATTGGGGGAATTTTCTTCAACCGATGGTTTTTCAATACGCAAAAACGTTCCGAGTGGCCGAAACGTATCTTCCCGTATTTTTTCATACGCCTTTTTCGGCAAATACTGTTTCATCCGCTCGCTCATATATCCGTACAGAATATCCGTTTTTCCGTTAAGTATCGCGTCCGTGCAGTCCCCGATAATATGCGGCACGTTTTTTCTTTCTTCCGGCGTTTTTTGGGTCAACGCGGTAATGTCGGTATTTTCCGAATCCAACGAAAACAATACCTCGTTCAAAAAATTTATTTTGCGTATATTTGAATCAATCAAAGCATAAATTTCGGCACGTTTTGAACAGATCATATCTTTCAGATCGGCATTATTGTTTTGTATTTCACGGATTGCCTTAACGGAAAGTCCCAATGAACGGAGAGCCATTACGTTTTTTATATCATATAACTGCCGCTCGGTGTACTTGCGTCTGGACGACACGCCATGCTTTGTACTTTGTATCAATCCTTGTGATTCGTAATAGCGAAGCGTTCTTGAAGTAGTACCGAGCTTTTCGCATATTTCGGATATATCGTATATTTTTCCCGTTTCCATTTTCTCACCTAACATATTATACATCTTTACGCAGCGTCAATGTCAAGAGTTTTTTCTGTTATTTTCACGCCACCGCGTGAAAATTTCCTCAATTCCTCACTTTCTGACTCATAACTCAAAAACGGTTTTTGCGCCAAACAGACACAAAAACCGTTTTGTTATTTTGGTTTAAGTTCTTTCTTTTATCTCTTTGACGATCATCGCAACGAAATCTTCGGCTTTCATAGTTTCGGAGCCGTTGGAGTCGCGTCTTCTTACGGAAACGGTGCCCTCTTCCTGTTCCTTATCGCCGATAACGAGCATATACGGGATCTTGAGCATCTGAGCTTCGCGGACTTTGTAACCGGTCTTTTCCTGACGGTAGTCGGCTTCAACTCTCACGCCTGCCGCTTTGAGGTCGGCAAGGAGTTTTTCGGTATATTCGTTGTTTCTGTCGGTGATGGGAAGGAGTTTTGCCTGAACGGGAGCGAGCCATACGGGGAATTTGCCCGCGTAATGCTCGATGAGTATGCCTATGAATCTTTCAATGGAGCCGAAGCAGACGCGGTGGATCATAATAGGTCTGTGCTTCTGTCCGTCGCTCCCGACGTATTCGGCGTTGAAGCGCATAGGAAGCTGGAAGTCGAGCTGTATCGTGCCGCACTGCCACGTTCTGCCGATAGAGTCTTCGAGGTGGAAGTCGATCTTCGGTCCGTAGAACGCGCCGTCGCCTTCGTTGATGACGTAAGGCATCTGCATTTCGTCGAGTGCCTGCTTAAGTCCGTCGGTAGCGGCTTCCCAATCCTCGAGAGAGCCGAGATGGTCTTCGGGCATAGTAGAAAGCTCGACGTGATATTTGAAGCCGAATTTGGTGTAAACTTCGTTGATGAGTTTTACGACGCCCTTGATCTCGCTCGTGATCTGTTCTTTGGTCATATAGATGTGTGCATCGTCCTGCGTGAAGCAGCGTACACGCATAAGGCCGTGAAGCTCGCCCGATTTTTCGTGTCTGTGAACGAGTCCGAGTTCACCGAGACGAAGCGGCAGGTCTTTGTAGGAACGCGGTTCCATATTGTAAACGAGAAGGCTTCCCGGGCAGTTCATCGGCTTGACGGCAAAGTCGGTCTCGTCGATGACGGTGGTATACATATTTTCTTTATAGTGATCCCAATGTCCCGACGTTTCCCAAAGGGAACGGTTGAGCATAATGGGGGTGTTGATCTCCTTGTAGCCGTCGCGTGTGTGGATCTCGCGCCAATAATTGATGAGTTCGTTCTTGACTATCATTCCGTTGGGAAGGAAGAACGGGAAACCGGGGCCCTGTTCCATAATTGCAAACAGACCGAGTTCCTTGCCGAGCTTGCGGTGGTCGCGCTTCTTGGCTTCTTCGATCCTTTCGAGGTGAGCGGCAAGCTCGTCCTTGGAAGCGAAAGCAGTGCCGTAGATACGGGTGAGCATCTTGTTCTTTTCGCTGCCTCTCCAATAAGCGCCTGCGACGGAAGTCAGCTTGAACGCCTTGACGGCGGAAGTATAGGTGACGTGAGGGCCTGCGCAAAGGTCAACGTAGTCGCCCTGACGGAAGAACGAAAGTTCTGCGTCTTCGGGGAGATCGTTGATGAGTTCGACCTTGTACGGCTCACCTTTTTCTTCCATAAGAGCAATGGCTTCGGCTCTCGGAAGCGTGAAGCGTTCGAGTTTGAGGTTTTCTTTGACTATTTTTTTCATTTCCGCTTCAAGGGCATCAAGTTCCTCTGCGGTAAAGGGATGATCGCGGTCAAAATCGTAATAGAAGCCGTCCTTGATCGCGGGACCTATTGCGAGCTTGGTTTCGGGATAAAGGCGTTTTACTGCCTGTGCGAGAATGTGGGACGCGGTATGACGAAGCGAATTTCTGCCTATTTCTTCTTCAAAAGAATGTTCTTCGATCGTTCCGTCGTGAAGAATGATTTTCATTGTTTTTCCTCCGTAAAGATATATTTTTATTTTGATTTTTTCAAAAACAAAGCACCCCTGCAAATGCTTTTACATTCGCAAGGGTGCACGGGCACGGTTCCACCTTGACGTTTAACTCATTTTACCTTTTACGCAGGTCATACGGTGACGCTCATCACGCACTGCTCCGGAGTGGTCTTCACCGAATACGGCATAAGGAGCTTCCAGCAAATGCCCCTCTCTCTGGATGCCGGAAAGACGGTTACTCTTTCCATCAATGCATTTATTTTGACTTAAAAAACCGTAGAATACGGTTTTTTAAGTGACTTTCCCGCACTTATCGCACTCGCTTCATCATATTTCGCTCGTTTGGTCGGTGCGGGGACTCGCTTATCGCTCGTCTTAAAGGAGTTTTTGAGGCGGCAAAGCTGCCTCAAAAACAAATTTTTGTTGTATAACAGGATTTCAAAAACTGCATAACTCTTATACCACAAACGAAGAACTTTGTCAAGAGTCAAATATCATATTTGGAAAGAATCTCGCTCGGTGTTTTGCGGAGCAGAGCGATAGAGGGCAGCATACCGAAGAACACCGTAACGACGGTGATTATCACAAGCAGCAGAAATGCAAACCAGAACGGGAAATAGAACACGCTTTCAAACATCGGCGAGGACGAGAGTTTGCCCATTGCAAGCGCCGAAATGATATAGCCGATAAACACCGTGCCGAGCGTCAGCACGAACGATTCCACGCCGAAGCGGAACAGCATATTCTTTTTGGAGACGCCTATTGCGCGGTATATGCCGACCTCTCTGACACGCGCCATAAAGATAGCCCTCATAATGAAATACGCGCACACCGATATTATCGCTATGACCACGATGACCGAAATTATCGAAGCCGTCAGCGCGGTCTTGTATTCGGTCAGTTCTTCGTCGAATTTATCATCGGGAGTGATAAGATCGGCGGAATTTGCACTGAGATATTTTTCCGTTTCATCCGGTGAAGACGAACGCACTATGAGATACAGTTTATTCCAACTGTATAAAGAGTAGAAGAAATCAATAAGTCTGTCATCGGTCTTTCCCACGGAATACGCAAGTCCTTCGTAATCGGAGGGATTCATAACGAGAAAATCGCCATAGAATTCTTGGTTTTTTTCACTGTAAACGACAGTATACTCTTTGCCGAGTATCATCAGCTTGTCGCCTTGGCGGATGCTGTCGTCATATCCCGAGTACGCGATCTCGCCTTTTTCCGGCTTGCCTTCGTATGGAGTGTACTCGTAGTAGAGAGGCTTCTCTCCGGCTGGAAGTACGTTGGCATTTGCGATACAACTTCCTATGATATATCTGCAGAACTGCGAATGTTCTACATATACCGATTTATCATCACCCTCGACAATGCCTCTCACCGTCAGACTCGTCCTGTCGGTAAAATCGTCGGTATGAAGTCCCAGAAGGTCTTCGTATTCGGAAACAAAACTGAATCCGCTTGACGAAAGCATTTCGTCGGCGAAAGCCGTTGTAATGACGATGCCGTTATCTTTCGTGTCGATTTTTCCGCAAACGAGTTTGCCTCTTATGTTGTCGGCGTCCAATACGTTTCCGCCCGCTTCAAGAGATCCCGCATACGCGGTCATAAACGCGCCCACGTCAAACATAAAGTAGTTTTCCGAGTCCTTGTATCCGTAGCGGAAGTCGATTATGCCGTGTTCGCCGATATGCTCGGTGAGGAACGAATAATCCTTGTCGTTCGACGCTTCTATATAAAATTCGTTCTGATCGACGGAATCCTTTACGTCGAAGTAGCTGCTGATGCCCGTCGCGGTGAACGACGCCATAAACACGAATACTATGGCAAGCATAATAAGCGCAAAACGGAGGAAACGTCTTCCCTTTTTCTTCCTTGACGTATAGAACGAAATGAACGATTCCTTGAGCGACGGCAGCAATCTGAAAAGTCTGCCGTAATTGCTGCCCTCGAACGAGCCGAGCGAATCAACGCTGAAATCGCTGTTTGCGGCGGTCTCTCTGGCTTTTGCCTCAAACGTGCCTTCGACAAGGCGTGTTTCGCTCGTGTCGTCTATCACGCTGACGGACGGAGTGTCGCATTTGAGGTAAAGTCTGCCGTTGCGGTTGACAAGACGCAGCTTTATGCCTTCGGGATTGCCGTACAGATCGAGTTCGATGCCGCCGACGACCGTTTTTTCGTGTTCAAGCTCGCCGAGGTAAATATCGTTCTTGTTCTTCTGAACGTAGCCGGAGGCGTTTCCGTTGTCGCGGACCGACGCAACGTGCCCGTCAACAAGTTCTATGACCTTATCGCAGTAGAAATCGACAAGGTCTTTTTCGTGCGTTACGAGGATGACAAGGTGATTTTTCGATATCTCCTTGAGCATATCCATAACGAGGACGGTGTTGTTTTCGTCAAGGTTGCCGGTAGGCTCGTCGGCAAGGATGACGGCAGGCGATTTTACCACGGCTCTCGCTATGGCGACGCGCTGCATCTGACCGCCGGAAAGCGTATCGGGGGTACGGTTTTTGTATTTCTCCATACCGACCGCGGAAAGCGAAAGAAGAACGCGGCGTTTGATCTCGTCTTCATCGGTCATTCCGCAAAGACGGAGCGACGACGCGACGTTTTCATACACGGTGTCGGTCACGTTGAGGTTGTAGTTCTGGAAAATATAGCCGATGTATTTGTTGCGGAGCGTGTCCGTGTCGGAGCTGATATCGGAGCCAAAAAGCGCGATGCTTCCGCTGTCGATCTTGTCAAGTCCGCCTATGGCGTTGAGCAGAGTCGTCTTGCCGCATCCGCTTACGCCGAACACCGCCACAAGCCCGCTTTCAGGAAGCTCAAGACTTATGTCGTTCATAACGTGGATCTGATTCTGACTGCCCTTGTTATAGAATTTGTGAACGTGGTTTATAAGAACGCTCATACTCTGCCGCCTCCTTTCAGAGTCTTTTTGACGCTTTCGCCGAACATTTTGTCAACGTATTTTCGTGACAGACGCAAGGTTATGGCAATAACTATCACGGCTATGAGGAAGTAATCCCAGAAGTGCATAAACGTGAATATGCCGTTGGTGGAAGGTATCAGATAGACCACGGTAATGATCACCGCGCTCACGATGAACGCCGGAATGAGGGCGAGTATGTTCTGAACGTAGATGCTCGTCTTTATTACGCCGGTAGGTATGCCCATTGATCTCATTATGGCGATATCGCCCTTGACGGAGTTCATCGCGTGAGACGAGCAAAGTCTGAGCAGCATTGCGGCAAATACGATGCCGAGTATCCACATAACGACGAGCCAGCCGAGAACGAATATTTTGAGTATCTTTTCGCCAAGTTCCGTTTCGCGGGTTTCGTCGGTGGCAACGACTCTGTAACCCATTTCGCGGAATTTTTCTTCGGCGTCGTGAACGTCACCGTCGCTGTCGAAAAGCACGGTCATCTGCGTGTATATCTGCGGAAAAACGGTGTTGTTCATAATATCGGCGGCAAGATACGGAGAAACGATGATCGTTCCTTCCATATAATATTCGCCGTGAAGGGATTCATACTCTTGCTTTATTTTTTCGGGAAGAACATTCACCCTTTTGCCGTTTTTGAGTTCCCCGCTTATCATCGTGCTGTTTACATAAACGTGGAACACAACGTCATATTTATCGGCGGCGTAATATCCGTTTTTGTCGATATCCCAACGGTAAAAGGGTTTCAGATCCATATCATAAGCAGAAAAGCCCAGATCCGACGTAAGCCCGAACGCGGACGCGACCTCAAAGCCTTCGTCCGTCATAATAACGGTGCCGTCCCTGGTGTTGTCGTAATAATACTTTACGCCCGTCACCGTATAATTTATCCCGTCGAACAGTTCGACCTCGGTTTCTTCAAAGCCGTGTTTTTCAAGATACGTCTTTGCGCTTATCGGAACGCGCAGAGCGACTTCGTTTGCCTTTTCGGGAAGACGTCCGGCATCGACCTTTGTTTTGCTTGTCATTCTTTCAAAGCCGCATCTGTAATACAAAACGTCCGAATAATAGTAATACCGGTAATCGTCATACTTGTCTTTTTCATCCGGATCGTATATCCTGATCTCTGTCGTCGCGTCGTAAAGATCGTCGATCCTTACGACCTCTTTGCCGAAAGCGTCTTTGATCTTCTTCACGTCGTCATCGGTTATGGCTTCTCCGTCGCCTCTTACCACGACGGCGCGCCCTTCGGTATGACGGAACACCTTCTCGTCCTCAAAGAGCATCTTTGCGTCCGAGCTTTCGGACGTGATGAGCGCCATAACGATAGTCGTCACGGTAAACAGAAGCGCCATAAACAGCGACAGTTTGGGAGTTGCGGCAAATCTTACTTTGCCGAGTATGAAGCCGTTTTTAAGGGTAAAAAAGCGTTTCTTTTCGTCTTCTTCCGTTTTGACCTCTTCGGTCACGCTTTCGGGCTTGCCTATCGTCTGATCCGCTTCGATCTCGCCGTTGAAAACGCGGATGTGACGGGTGGCGTATTCTTCGACCTGCTCGAAATTGTGGGTGACGACGATAACGAGCTTGTCGCGGGACACTTCACGAAGCAGCGAGATTATCTCTTTTGACGTTTCGCTGTCGAGATTGCCCGTAGGCTCGTCGGCAAGGATGACGGGGCTGTCCTTGGCAAGAGCGCGGGCGATAACGGTACGCTGCTTCTGACCGCCGGAAAGCTTGCTTCCCTTGTGATGGATGTGCTTTTCAAGTCCGACACGCTTTATCAGTTCAAGCGCCTTTTCACGGCGTTTTTTCGTGTCGTCTATGTTCATAAGCGCAAGCTCCACGTTCTGAAGTACGGTGAAGCTTTCGAGTATGTTGTAATCCTGGAAAATGAAAGAAATGTACTCTTTTCTGTATTCTTCCCAATCTTTCTGCATATAGTGCGAGGTCGGTTCGCCGTTTATGAACAGCTCGCCCTCCTCATAGGTGTCCATGCCGCTTATGACGTTGAGCAGCGTGGATTTACCGGAACCGGACTGACCGGTGACGGCAACGAATTCGCCCTTGTCAAAATCAAGGTCGACGCCGCGGATACCGACGGCAACGTTGCCTTCCGAGACATATATCTTACCAATACCTCTTAATGAAAGCAAAGACAAAGTGTTATCATCCTTTCTTGAAAAAATCAGATTGAAAGCGATTTTCCGGCGTACCAAAAGCGTACGTCAATCGCGCATTTATTATATCATTTTTACCCGTAAATGTCAACGGGCTTTTATTAACTTCGGGATTTGGCCGGATTAAGAATCCATTAAGAATTGCCGCTGCGGGCGGCAGTGGGAGCCGATCATGGATTATTCTTCAACTGGCGACGGACTTTATGGGATTTATAAACCGCCTGCGAAATTTCGGGGACGAAGCACAGAAGTCGGAGGC
>JAZUKE010000088.1:0-24400 GCA_045643125.1 Eubacteriales bacterium | reverse complement strand
TATACTGCTGTAAGACAAAATATCTTCAAATATTTTTGTCCCGTATGTGGGTCTGAATTTATCGTACTGAGTTACATTTTCATCAAAATATTTTTCATTTCCCATTTTTATACTCCATAGCTGCCTCTGCAAATTATTATTAAATTCTGTTTATCCTTAACTATTTTTCTTTTGCTTTTATGATCTGCGCCGAATGATGCGCTTCCGGATTACGCTTCCTTTGCCATATTGTCCTTAATCTTCATCAAGCGAATTGTGTTCGAGCGTTCGTTGTCCTCAAGTTTCATCGTGATGAACTTGATAGTCGACTTCATTTCGGGGATCATAATGTACTCAAGCGCGTTTACACGTCTTCTGGTGCGTTCCATTTCGTCTGCGAGCATATCGCACGCTTTTTCGACTGCGGCAAGCTCATAAAGCTTAGGCATAAGCTCGTTCATCGCGAGTACCGCGGAGTCGAGCTTGTCGGACGAAAACGCAAAGCCGTAAGATATTCCGCCGATAACGCCGGCTTCCTGGTGGATATCCGGGACTTTTATCGACATTACGTTCTTGATACCGCATTCGGGCGACTTTGCAGAATCGGAGATCATAAGGGCTTCTTCGAGCGAGGTTTTGCCCATTTCCGCTTCTGCAAGTGACATTCTGCCCATTGCGTCGCCGAGCAGCGCTTCGATCTCTTCACGAAGCTGCTTGTTGCGGCGAATGTATATCATAAACTGACGCGCCATTTCGTCCTGCTTGTCTTTAAGCAGCTTGTGGCCGCGGGCGGCTGTCGCAAGACGTTTTTTCGTCTTGGTCAGCTCCATTCGTGTCGGGTTGATGGTCGCCACGGTCATTCACCGTCCTTGGGCATATATTTGTCGATATACTCGGTGTGGATACGTTTAAGCTCGGTAACGGGAAGGGTGGAGAGAAGCTCCCAGCCTATCGCAAGGGTGTCTTCAATGGAACGGTCGGTTTCGTAGCCCTGAGAAACGTAGCGTTTTTCAAACTGGTCTGCGAAAGATGCGTACTTTTTATCCATATCGGAAAGTGCGGATTCGCCGAGGACTACCGCAAGTTCAGCGGCGGTCTTTCCTCTTGCGTAAGCGGAGAAGATCTGGTTCATAGTGTCGGCGTGGTCTTCACGGGTCTTGCCCTTGCCGATACCTTTGTTTTTAAGACGTGAAAGGGACGGAAGCACGTTGATGGGCGGCTCGATACCTTTCATATAAAGGTCACGCGAAAGGATGATCTGACCTTCGGTGATGTAGCCGGTAAGGTCGGGGATCGGGTGAGTCTTGTCGTCTTCGGGCATCGTCAGAATGGGGATCTGCGTGATGGAGCCTTTGTTGCCGTTGATACGTCCGGCTCTTTCATAAAGAGAAGCAAGGTCGGTGTACATATAGCCGGGATATCCGCGTCTGCCTGGAACTTCTTTACGGGCGGCAGATACTTCGCGGAGCGCTTCGGCGTAGTTGGTGATATCGGTCATAATAACGAGAACGTGCATACCGAGCGTGTAAGCAAGGTATTCGGCGCAGGTTATTGCCATACGCGGAGTTGCTATACGTTCAACTGCGGGGTCGTCCGCAAGGTTGAGGAAGAGTACCGATCTTTCGATAGCGCCGGTTCTCTTGAAGTCTTCACGGAAGAATTCGGCTTCTTCAAACGTGATGCCGATGGCGGCGAAAACGACCGCGAATTTTTCGTCGGTGCCTCTGACCTTTGCCTGCCTTGCGATCTGAGCCGCAAGCTCGGCGTGAGGAAGACCGGAGCCGGAGAATATCGGGAGCTTCTGTCCTCTTACGAGGGTGTTGAGTCCGTCGATGGCGGAAATGCCGGTCTGTATGAATTCGGCAGGGTAGTCACGCGCTGCCGGATTGAGCGGAGAACCGTTGATGTTGAGCTTCGTATCGGAAATGATGGGGGAGCCGCCGTCCTTGGGCTTGCCTACACCGTCAAAAATTCTGCCGATCATATCGGGAGAAACGGTGAGTTCAAGGCTGTGACCGAGGAAGCGTGCTTTGGAATCGGAGATCTGAAGTCCCTGTGCGCCTTCGAAAAGCTGAACGAGTGCGGTGCTGCCTTTTGCTTCAAGCACCTTGCCCATACGGATGGAGCCGTCGGATTCGTGTATTTCAACGAGTTCGTCGTACTTTACGTTTTCGACGCAGTCGACCATCATAAGAGGTCCTACGACTTCTTTTATTGTTTTGTAATCCTTTTTCATTCTGCGTCACTTCCTTTCAGTCCGTCAAAGAGGGACTTGATGTCTTCGGTAAGAGCAGCATAGAAATTATCCCAATTTTCATCGGGTTCGTATTTCATTCTTGCGATCTTGGTGAGTACCGATTCGTTCATTATCTCCTTGTATTCAACACCGTCGGCAAGGCCGGACTGACCTTTTGCGTACCAAAGGAGGATAGCGCCGATCATATCGGTCTGCTTCTTGGGAGGAGTATAACGGTCAACTTCACGGTAGGAGTCCTGCTGCAGGAAGTCTTCACGGATCATACGCGCACATTCGATCGTAAGACGGTCTTTTTCGCTGAGCGCGTCGAAACCGACAAGACGGACGATCTCGTTGAGTTCGGCTTCTTCCTGAAGGATGCGGCGTACTTCGCCGACACGGTAAGACCAGTTTTCGTCGATCGTGGAATCGAAGTAACCGGTGATCTTTTTATCATAGAGCGAATAACTCTTGAGCCAGTCGATAGCGGGGAAGTGGCGCTGATATGCAAGCTCGGCGGAAAGTCCCCAATACACCTTGACTATACGGAGAGTAGCCTGGGAAACGGGTTCACTCGTGTCGCCGCCTGCGGGAGAAACCGCGCCGATAGCGGTGACTGCGCCCTGACGTTTGTCGCTGCCGAGGCATACGACGCTGCCTGCACGTTCATAGAATTCTGCAAGACGGGTGGAAAGGTAAGCGGGATAACCTGCTTCACCGGGCATTTCTTCAAGACGTCCGGACATTTCGCGGACCGCTTCTGCCCAACGTGAGGTGGAGTCGGCGATTATTGCTACCTTGTAGCCCATATCGCGGAAATATTCCGCAATGGTGATGCCGGTATAAATGGAAGCTTCACGGGCGGCAACGGGCATATCGGACGTGTTGGCGATAAGAACGGTACGTTTCATAAGCGAAAGTCCGGTCTTCGGGTCTTTGAGTTCGGGGAACTCTTTAAGAACGTCGGTCATTTCGTTTCCGCGTTCGCCGCAGCCTATGTAGATGATGATATCCGCGTCAGCCCATTTTGCAATGGAGTGCTGAATAACGGTCTTGCCGGAGCCGAAAGGTCCGGGAACGCAGGCGATGCCGCCTTTGGCGATGGGGAACAGAGTGTCGATGACACGTTCGCCCGTTACCATCGGCTCTATCGGGTTCATTTTGTATGCGTAGGGACGGCGTTTACGCACCGGCCATTTCTGAAGCATTGCGATTTCGTGCTTTTTGCCCTTTGCGTCTTTGATGACTGCGATCGTTTCGGTAATGGTGGCTTCCGTGGTGGAAACGGATTCGATAACGCCGCTCACTCCGTAAGGAACCATTATTTTCTGCGTGACGGCTTCGGTTTCTTTTACTATACCGAGTACGTCGCCTGCGGAAACTTCGTCGCCGACCTTTGCGACAGCTTCAAAGAGCCATTTTTTGTTTCTGTTGAGCTTGGGAACGTCCGATCCGCGGGAAATGCGGTCGCCGTCGATTTTGTATATTTCGGTAAGAGGGCGTTCGATACCGTCGAATATACCTTCGATAAGACCGGGAGCAAGCTCCGCGACGAGCTGTTCACCTGTGAGATAAACAGGTTCTCCCGGGCCGATACCCGAAGTGTCCTCGTAAACCTGAACTGAGGCAAGATCGCCCCTCAGCTCGATTATTTCGCCTATAAGTCTGTGTTCGCTTACACGAACAACGTCGTGAAGATGTACGTCACGCATACCGCTTGCAACGATAAGCGGGCCCGCAACTTTATAAATCGTGCCGATGGTTTCAGTTGTTGCCAAAACAGGCACCTGCCTTTCTCAATTTTTGTCAAATATGTTGGTACCGATAGCCTTTTCCATATTGTCCTTTATCTTTCCCATTCCGTAACCGGAGGGACCGGATTTTTCGGGTACGGGAAGAATGACGGGGTAGGCGTTTGCACGGAAACGCTTAAGCTCGGTTTCGAGAGCTTCGGCGTAATTCTCGGTAAGGAAAATAATGCTGTAACCTTCTTTTACAAGGGAATTTATCGCTTTTTCGGCGTCTTTGACCGTTTCTGCCGACACGGTGCGGATACCTGCCGCACTGAACAGAACGACGGACGAATGACTGCCGACGGCGGCTGTCTTATATTCACTCATTTGCGCCACCTCCGACAAAATCGTTGTTTGCAAAAAGCAGTCTCAAAGCGGTTGCGTCGTTCTTTTTGAGGAAATAGTATCTTGCGATAAAGCCCATTCCTTCGTCAAAACTAAGCTCGTTCACTATCGAATCGAACGATTTTTTGACTTCGTTCAATATATCCTGCTCTTTTTTCGTTTCGTCTTTCAACCCCTCGGGCATTTCGATGGGGAAGAGCGAGAAGCCGTATTCCTCAATCGACTTGCCGAGTTTTTTAAGACGCAGGAGGGTGAGTCTGTTTCTGCCTTTGCCGTATTCGAGAAGCAGCTTGTAAAACGCTTTGGAAAAGCATTTTTTTGCTTCTTTCAGCGAGTGAAGATACATCGCCGTGTCGATGACACAGCTGAGTTCGCACGGCGACTTGATATCGGCTATGCGCGACAGCGATTCTTCAAGGTCTTTGCCGAGCAGCGAGAAATCCTCTGTTCTTGCGCATACGTCGAGTATTTCGGTCGGGAAGCCGCCTTCGGTAAGCGAGAGCGACGACGGATCTATTCCCATACGGTGCGCTTTGACGAGTATTTTTAAGTTGAGCGCGTCTTCCTCAAAAAAGAGGAGATTCGTCAATTCCTGATCCGGCGCGTTTGCGCGGATGAAAGCAACTGTTGAAGCCATATCCTGTTCGATCGAATCGACGGGAGTGCGTTCGGCACTTACCGCCGGAAAACCGAATTCTGAAAGCAGGCTTTCTGCCGTCTTTCTGTCGGAATTGCGGAGCCTTGTCCATTGATCCTCAGAGAGAGGCTGACGCGGAGACGCCTTGAAACAACCTATGGCGTATTCGTAAGAACGTTTTCCGAAGTCAGCGTTCATAGTTTATACTCCTTTGCCGAAGAGCTTTTCGGCGATAGTGTTTTGCGAAGTCTCGAACATATCGTCGAGGATCGCTTCAAAAGAAAGGTCGATATCGAATATTTCGCCGCAGAGTATGAGTCCGCCGTCGATATCGGCGTTTTCGGTATCAAGCGTCATAACCGTTTTCTTGCCGGTCTTTTCAGCGACCATTTTGCTCCACACTTCAAGAACTTTTCCGTCGGCGTAAATGGAAGCATCGACGGAAGGCACTTTTACGATGACGCTGCCCGATACGGGATTTTCGTTTACGAGCTTGGTGTAAAGCTCGAGCTTTTTCTTGACGTCAAAGTCCTTCATTTTTTCGAGGACTTCGGTTTTGACGCCGTTCAGCAGATAATGCTTGTGATCAAGCACGCCGATGCGGTTTTCAAGAGCAGCCTGCTGTTCGGTACGCATAGCGATAAGCGAAGCCTTCGATTCGGCGGCGCTGATGATACTTTCGGCTTTTGCTTTGGCATCGTTTATTATTTCGTTTTTCGTCTCGGCAGCCTTGGCATCGTATGCGGAGCGGATGGCTTCACATTCGGCAACGGCTTTTTCGTGTATTTTGTTTATTACAGTTTCGGCTCCCATTGCCTTACCATTCCTTTCTGTGGATTTGAATTAAAGAACGATGAGAAGGATGGAGGCAAGGAGTGCGAGGATGGCGTAGGTTTCAACGAGAGCGGTCATCGTGATACCTTTACCGGAAGCATCGGGCTGTTTGCCTGTCATATGGATAGCTGCAACAGCGGCTTTGCCCTGGCAGATACCGGAGATAAGACCGACGATACCCATAGGCATCGAAGCAACGAAGAATCTGAGACCTTCGGTGACGTCGCCGCCTGCGGGGAACATAACGAGAACGAGAACTGCTACGAGGAAGCCGTAGATACCCTGGGTTCCGGGGAGAGCCTGGAGAACGAGGAGTTTACCGAAGAGATCGGGATTTTCGGAAGCAACGCCTGCGGAAGCTTTGCCGCCGATCATAACGCCGTATGCGGAGCCGATGCCTGCAAGGATAGCGCAGAGAGCAGCGCCTATGTAAGCGATGATGGTGCCGGTTACGGGAGACGGTTCTTCTTCTGCTGTGACCACGATGGTGGAGACAGCGCCTTCTTCGCCTTCTGCGAATGCGGAAATGCCGAAGCTGAGGGTGAATACGATTACGAGTGCAAAGAGAATGATTGCAAATTTTGCGGTTTTTTTCATGAGTTTTGTTCCTCCGTTATATTGTTTTTTATATTTATTGTACTTGTTGAAACGGCAAACGGCTTGAAAAGTCGTCCGTTGCCTTCGTAGAACTTGCCGTAGAACTCAATGTACTGCAGACGGCTGTCGTGAACGTAAGCGGAAAGCAGACCGAGTACAAGGTTGAAAACGTGTCCCACGATATAGATGAGTATTGCGAATACCCAGCCGAGAACGGGGATGGAGCCGGCGACCATACTTGCAAGCAGGTTCATTACCCAGCCGACAACGCCCGTGGAAAGACCGAGCGCAAGGATACGGGAATACGAAAGTATATCGCTCATATAACCGGTGATATCGTAAAGCCCGAGAAGCCCTCCGGTCGCTTTGCCGATGATGTTCGGCTTTTCGCGTCCCGCGGTGAAAAGCACCACGATCACGCCGATGCCTATCATACCGATACCGACGTATTCGACGAAAGAGGGAACGTCAAGCACCTTGCCGACTACGAACACGCATATCCCGAGGAGTATGAAGAACCACGAGAACTGGTCGTATATCGCGTCCTTTACGTTGCCGTCTTTGATGTTGTAATATGCTTTGGTAAGAATACCGGTGAAGATGTGAAGCACACCGACCACAAGAGTGAATATCAGCATCTTGATCGGTCCGTTGCTGTCGCCCGTTCCGTCGAAGCTGATCGTCGAGAACCAGAGCGGCGGGAAGATCGAGCTGCCGAAATAACTGCCGAACACGACGCCGGCGATTATCGACGTTATGGACGAATAGAGGATGACGTTGCACAGGGCGAGCGTACCGCCTTTCGGCTTGATGAGGTACTTGAAGCCAAGCCCGAGCAGAAGCATCATAAGCCCGTATCCGGCATCGCCCATCATAAGACCGAAAATTATCCAGTACCACGGAGCCATTACCGGGTTGGGGTCAACGCCGCCGTAGATCGGGACGCTGAACATATTTGTTATCCCTTCGAATTGGGAGACTATCTTGTTGTTTTTGAGAACGGTCGGGACGGATTCGCCCTCGATCGGATCGCGCATTTCGATATCGTAGACGTCGGTCGCCTTTTTGACTGCCGGTTCTATCTTATCGACTTTGTCGGAAGGCACCCAGCCTTCGATGATGACCGCAGCGTCGGTTGCGATGACGGGTGCGGTCTCGCGCTCGGTCACAGCCTTGTACTGCTCGTAAAGGATGTCGTCGGAATTGTCGGACGCGAGCTTTTCGGAAAGCTTCGCTTTTAATCTGACGACCTCTTCTTCCTTGCTCTGCACTTCCTTGCGTACTTCCTCGAGACGTTCGGAGGGAGACGCGGAAATATCGGGCAGGATGAGTTTCTCAAAACCTTTGGCGGCAAGAGGAGAAAGCGATTCATCCTTCAGCGACGCGACGATGAGATATGTCTTTGCGCCTTCTTCGCCGATCACCTCGCAGGCAAAACCGTTTTCCTCGGCAAAAGACGTGAACGCTTCGAGCGACGAAGTCGGAACACATCCCGGAGTGTAGGAAACGTATTTGTCGTCTTCGAGATCCGACGGAGAATACTTGAGATTTTTCCAGGGGAGCAGCTGCTTGCCGGCATCATTCAGCTTGGAAATGTCCGACGAGGCGGCATTGATGGAATTTACTATTTTTTCCGATTCGTTTGCCGAATCGAGAGTTGATTCGGAAATCGTGTCAAAACTGCTTGCTTCTATCTCTGCGGGAGGAGCGAAAAGACCTTTTTTCTGCTTATACGGCTTTAAGTTGTCGCGCAGGGTATCTATTCTCCGTAGGGTATCGGCAGAAGACGATGCGGAACGAACTGAATTTTCGCTTTCCGAAAGCATCATTTCGCCGCATTTTTGAAGCGAGAACAGCACTTTTTCCTTATCTTCTTTAAGGCAAAGCACGGAAACATATTTGACGGATTGTATCATCCGCTTGTATCACCTCGCAATTTGTTGTACCCGGGTTCTGATCGGGCTGTTGTTCAAAGAAGGGAAACGGCGTAATCGACCGTAGCCTTGCGGTTGGTTTTTGCGATGACAGTGAACTTGTCCTTTTCGTCTTTAAGCAGGGATGCGTATTTTTCCGCTGCTTTCGCGGCTTTGTCTTCGGAATCTTTTACGATTTCGGCTGCCTTTTTTCTTGCGTCGGAAACGATCTTCTCGGCTTCCGATCTTGCATCTTTTTCGGCGGATTTCAGCGAATTGACCGCGTCGGATTTTGCCTGCTCTTTCATAAGGGCAGCCTTTTCTTCGGCAGCTTTTACTTCTTCAAGAACGCTCAAATCTATTCTCCTCCTATTGTAGTATTTATGATAAATAATCATTGTTTAGATTGTATCATATTATTTCGAGAAACGCAAGAGTTTTTTGCCGTTTTTTGAAAAATTCTATCCTATATATAATTATATATAATAAACTTATCGGGATAAAGAAAAAAGTCCGCTTTTTCTGCGGACTTTCAGCTTATTTTATTATTTCGTATTCATCGCTTATTGACTGAATCAGCGTATCGTATTCGTCCATAACGACGGTGCAGTATTCCTCAAGCTTGGAGGAAAGGTCGTTCAGCTGTTCGACATATTTTGTGTAATATGTATCGTAATCGCTGTTGTTGATGTTGCGTATGAGCGAACGCGTGCGCGAAAGAAGCTCGTTTGACGAATTTTTCACCGAACTGAACAGGGTTTTCAGCTTGTTGTATTTTGCGGTGTAAGACGACTGCGACGTGATATTGTACTTTTTGAGTATCTTGTCAAACTTGTCAAGAATATCGTCCATCGTTTCAAAAGCGGACGCAAGAGTTCTGTCGGAGTAGTCGTCAACGTATTTGAGAGCCGCCGTCATTGCGCCCGAATCCGACGAAACGTAAGCCTTGATAAGCGCGCTTTCGGATATCTGTATCGTCGTGAACGGGAGAGTCGAAAGCACGGTGTTGCTTTCGTAATATATGTGAGTGAGCGCGAGCTTGAACTGTATATCGTCCGAGGAAGCATTCACATATTGGATATCCGTTTTGCCTGACGGATCGTTCTTATCCGTTCTGACAAGGAAAAAGAACTGTAAAACGCATACTGCCGTAAGCAGAATACATAAGACGGACAAAATTTTTACTTTCATAAACTACATCCTTACTTTTGGCGGAGCAAACGGTGTATCACGCCATTTTTGAAAGCATTTCCTTTGTAACTTCGCCTCTCATAGGTTTGCCTTCGAGGAAGTGAGCAGTCTCTTCGCATACGAAAGTGCCTATGCGTTTGAGACCGTTCTGTGCAAGACCGGCAAGATGAGGCGTGACTATCACGTTGTCGAGGGTAAGAAGCGGGTTTTCTTTCACGGGAGGTTCGGGATCGAACACGTCTATGCAGGCGTATTTGAGGTTTCCGGCTGCCATATGGTCGTAAAGTGCGGCTTCGTCAACGATAGTGCCGCGTGCGGTATTGATGAGTACGGCATCCTTTTTCATAAGGGCAAGGGTGTCTTTGTTTATCATATGATAGGTCGAGGGGATGGACGGAGCGTGGATCGAAACGATATCGCAGTTCGCAAGGAGCCATTCAAGCTCCGCTTTCTTTGCGCCGAGAGAAGACAGCGTTTCTTCGGAAACGAACGGGTCATAGCAGAAAACGTCAACGTAGAAATTCTGCATCAGTCTGATGTAATGCTTGCCTGCCCAGCCTGCGCCGATAACGCCGATATTGAGGTCGAACAGCTCGCGTATGTTTTCTTTGCCCTGTTCCCAACCGCCCTTTTTGACGGAAGTGTTGAGGTTATAGAAATTCTTGCTTGCGGAGATCGAGAAACCGAGAGCGGTCTCGGCAACGCCTTCACCGAGAGGGCAGGCAGAGGAGATGACGCGCACGCCTTTTTCCCAAAGAGCGTCGGAAACGATGGGCTTTACGCTGCCGGCAGCGTGAGCGACGAGTTTGAGGTTGGGGCAGACGGAAAGGATATCTTCGTCGATCGGATTGTTGCCCCAGGAAGTGATCGCAATGTCGGCATCTTTGATCGCCGCCTTGACGCTTTCGTTTTTCGTGTCGCCGTTGTTGAACGATACTTCACCGAGTGAACGGAAATAATCTATTGCTTTCTGATTTATGACCATATTTCTGGTCGATTCATTCATAATAAACGCAGTTTTCATAATACAACGCCTCTTGTATAAAATAGTTCAATAATTATAATAATATAAAAAAACCGAAAAATCAACAGAAATTTGTAAAAAATTCTGTCAAGAACCCCATTTTTCGTTTGCGAAAAGCGCACGGGCAGACGCATAGAAAGCGTCGCCGCACTCAAACGCACCGTTTCGCGCTTCGGCGCATCCGACAGAGGACGCAAGGGACGAGATCTGCTTTTCCCAGGTGACGTAGTTGGCGTCTCCGTTGACTTCGACGCATCCGACGTTCAGCGACAAAAGCGGGGCGATGCGTGACGCGAACTGCTTGTTCCATTCGGCAAGGAGCGGGTTTACTGTCAGGTCGGCGCAAAGGTACATACCGCCTGCCTTGTGCATCGCTTCCACCATCGCAAAGCTGACCGAAAGCGTTTTCGCTATCGGTTTGAGCGCCACGGAACGGTAGCCGAGCGAAATGCGTTCTTCAAGGTCTTCGGCGGAATGAGCCGATTCGTCGGCGTTTATCACGACGGGAAGCGAAGAAACGTCGGTCTTGTCTTCTTCGGGAAACGGCTCCTCGATTATCGCAACGCGGTCGATGATGTTCTTTCTGTCGATAAAGTCGATGAATCTGTTCAGGTCGTCCGGAGTGTAGCGCCCGTTCGCGTCGAGATAATAGCAGACCTTTCCGCTTTTTGTAAGCGGGGTTTCGTAGTCTTTGGCAAGACGGTGTACCTGCTCGATACGCTGCATATCCCAATCAAGCGTGTTTCCTATCTTGACCTTCATAAGAGCGGTTCCGCCGTCGAGCAGAGAACGTATCTCGTTTTCGTCCACGTTATAGCTGACAAGCGGTATCTGCGCAAGGCGCGAATGACGGCAGGACATTGCGCTTTTCGTGCTTTCGGGGATGATACCGTCGAACGAGGTGATGCCGTTTTCACGCGCATAAAGCGACCACAGGGCAATATCGGTGCCGACGAGAGAGTTCAGCACGAACGTGGTCTTCACTTTCATTCCGCAGATGAATGAAGCATACTCGCAAAGCTCGGGAATGAGCGAATTGATGAGTACGTCGGGACGTGTGAAGGTCTTTCCTTTTATCAGTTCAAGCACTCTTTCGGTCACGCGGTACATAAGCAGATTGGATTCGTCGGGAGAGAAAGCCGAAAACACGTTTCCGTCCGACCAGAGCACGCTTTGCGTGGACGGGCAGACCGCCTTGAAATTCTCCGACGAAACGCAGGCGACAGCCTGCCACAGCTCGGAAATATGAAATCCCTTGAAGCCGAAAGGACGGATGAGTTTTTCTTTTATGAGCGACAGAGACGTGTCAGTTATTCTTATTGATTTCATTCATTATGACCTCGGACGCGCCTTTCGGGATGTACTTTGAGATATCCCTGCCGTAACGCAGCAGATCTCTCACGAGAGTGGAAGATATATATTCGTATTCCGGTGACGAAGGGAGAAAAACGGTCTCGACTCCTTCAAGGTCCTTGTTCATAAGCGCCATCGGCTTTTCGTAGTCAAAATCCGAAACGCTGCGAAGCCCTCTGACAAGTACGCCGTCGAGCTTCTTTACAAGCACCGAAAGCAGCCCTTCGAGCTGCACGACCTCTATATTGCCGTCGTCGGCGAATGCCGCTTTGACGGATCCGAGGCGGGCTTCGTTACCGATAAAACCCGATTTCTCGGAATTTTTGGAAACGGCGACGACCACCTTGCCGAATATCGCTTCGGCACGCTTGACTATATCGTAATGACCGACGGTTATCGGGTCAAAGCTCCCCGAGACCACTGCAACTTTTGACATTTTGCGTCCTCCCGAAATTTTCAGAAACGGAATATTGAAACGTAAGTTTTTCCGTATTTATAAATTTTTGCATTTATGCCGTCCGGCGGAACGGGTACGCCGTCGCCGTCCGATTCGCAAATAACTATCGCGTCGTCGGTGAGTATTTTGTACTCGAATATCTTTTCAAGCACTTCGTCGAGAAAGCCCGCCTTGTACGGAGGATCGAGGAAAACGAGCGAGAATTTGTCCTTGGTGTGCTTGACAAAATCTTTCCAGTCGGAATTGAGGATCACGCACTTTTCCATCAGCTTGGCTTTGGAAGCGTTCTCCTTTATGACCGAAAACGCGCCTCTGTCGTTGTCGATTATGACGGCTTTTTCGGCACCTCTCGAGAGCGCTTCAAGCGCCATCTGACCGGAGCCGCCGAAAAGATCAAGCACCTTTCTGTCGTGAATATCGAACTGTATCGCCGAAAAAACGGCTTCCTTTACCTTTTCCGATGTGGGACGTGTGTGATCTCCGTCAAGGGTGATAAGTTTTGTTCCTCTTGCAAGTCCTGTAATTATTCTCATTTTTTATCCTTTCCGGAATAGTATTCCGTGATTTTCTGCGCCGTAGTGCGTGATATGCCTTTTATTGCCGCAAGCTCTTCAAAAGACGCATTCTTTATGCCTTTCAAGCCGCCGAAATATTTGAGCAGCGTTTCCGCGGTCTTTTCGCCGACACCCTCGATATCGAGAAGCGAAGAAGACGTAAGCGATTTGCGGCGCTTTGCGTCCATCTTGCCGAACGCGGCTTCGTGGACTTCTTCCTGAAATTTATAGAAGAAATTGAAAATATCCTGCCTTGTGTTCAGCCCTATCTCGTTTTCGCCATCGGTGAGAGTGCGCGTTTTGTGGTGTTCATCCTTTATCATACCGAAAACGGGGATATATATGCCTTTTTCGTCAAGAAGCTGTTTTATGACCGAAACGTGAGCGTTTCCGCCGTCAAGCAGGATAAGGTCGGGATATGCCCAGTCGCCGTCGCTGTGACCGAGCCGTCTCTCCAGCGCTTCGCGCATAGAAGCGTAGTCGTCCTGCGATACGGTCGATCTCATATTGAATGAACGGTATTTTTTCTTTGCGAATCTGCCGTTTTCCCATACCGCCATTCCGCAGACGATATCCTCGTTGCCGTTGTTGGAAATATCGTAAGCCTCTATCCTTTCGGGGACGACCTCGAGACAGAGAAATTCGGCAATGGAAATTATCTGCTTTTTCTGCTTCAATTCCGTTTCGCGCTTGTGCAGGATAAGGTCTTTTGCGTTTTCCGACGCTCTGAAAAGCAGTTCTCTTTTGTCGCCCTTCTGCGGACGTGTCACCGTCACTTTGAAGGTATCCGACAGTTTTTCCGAAAGGAGCTTTTTGTCCTCCGGAGTAAGGTCAAAATCAACGTAGACCTCTTTGGGAGCGAAACCGCGCACGTTGTAGAAATCCGAAAGCAGGGAAGTGAGCGTTTCGGAATCGAGCAGCTCGTCGGCACCGAAAAACATACACTCTCTGTCGAAAATTGCACCGTGACGGACGAAAAATACGTTCACCGCGCTGCCTTTTTCATCGGAATAAATGCCGATAACGTCGGCGTCGAGCGTTTCGGACGCGACGATGTGCTGTTTGTCGCTCAGCTGTTTTACCGAGCGGATAATGTCGCGTATCTTTGCCGCCTGCTCAAATTCGAGCAGTTCGGAATAGTCGTTCATTTTTTCTTCGAGCGTCTTTATCAGCCTGCCGTAATCGCCGCGCAGAAAATGCACCACGTCGCTTATCCTGGAAGCGTATTCGGCTTTGGAAATGTTGTCCTTCACGCAAAGCCCCATACATTGACCGATGTGATAATTCAGGCACGGTCTGCCTTTGCCGATATCTTTGGGGAATGATTTGTTGCACGAAGGCAGCTTGAACGCTTTGCGTGCCGCCGTGACTATCGAATACGCAGTCCCCGCGGACGAATACGGCCCGAAATAGCGTGAATCTGTGTGCAGTCTGTCGTATTCCACGCGAAGCAGCGGATAGTCGCCGCCCGTAAGCTCGATGTACGGATAACTTGCCGAATCCTTGAGCTTGATATTGTAGCGCGGCATATATTGCTTTATGAATTGGTTTTCAAGAATGAGCGCTTCAAGCTCGGTCTGCGTGTGGTACACTTCAAAATGATCCACCGACGCCACCATATGCCGCGTTTTGATGTTGTGCTTTGCGTAAGGCGCAAAATAGCTCGACACACGGTTTTTGAGCGCTTTCGATTTGCCGACGTAGATCACTGTGTCGGCGGCATTGTGCATTATATATACTCCGGGAGTTGCCGGAAGAAGTCGCGCGGACTCAAATAGTTCTTCTCTTGTCATCGTACTTTATAAAAAAGCCCTGAACTCATTTATTGGGATGAGCTCAGGGCAAAATGTTTGAAAACCGACCTGAAAAAGCCGACCTCATATCGGAAAAAACTTATTCGATACTTAAAATGAGATCAATAAGGCTTTCGACAGTTTGTTCTTCGTCTTCGCCTTCGGCGATGATCGTGACGGAATCGCCTTTTTTAACGCCGAGAGAAAGAACGCCGAGAAGGCTTTTTGCATTTGCTCTTCTATCGCTGTTTTCTATCCAGATAGAGGACTTGAAGGTGTTGGCTTTTTGAATAAAGAAAGTTGCGGGACGTGCACGCAAGCCAACTGTATTCTGAACTGTTATTGTCTTGGTAAACATATCGTACTCCTTATCAGCAAAATATCAAATAAAATTCGTATAGTAATTATAACAAATATCTGCAAATAAATCAATAGTGATTGTTAAACGAAATTAACAAAATTAAAGGTCGGTATTTGTATAATATGGTAGAATCAATCACCTTCGACCACCGTTACCGATGAAATCTGACCGTTGAAGCATATTTTGTCGTTTTCAAGAGAAAGTTCTTTTTTCACAAGGAGAGGCGTTCCGTTCTTGGCGTAGTACACGTCATCGGCAGCGTGTCCTTCGATGCGGAGAGTGATCTTGAGCGACGAAAAATGACTTGACGCGGCATCGACTTCTTCGGCTCCGACAAACACGCTTTCCGTCACGGGAGTCGATTCGATCTGATGGATAATTTTACCGAAAGGTACGGTGTTGCCGTGGATATAGATGACGGTGCCTTCGGAAAGTGAAGCCAGTCCTTCGTTGGAAAACGCCGGCACTTCGATCGTGACGTCGTAGACCTGCTTTGAGCCGCCGAATATCGTTTCGGTTATCTGACTGCGCAGGATCACCGACGCGACTATGCCGAGCACGAGTATTATGACCAAAAGGTCAAAAAGATTGAATTTCTTATTTTTCATTTGATTCTTCCTCCGTCAGATTTACGGAATATACCGTACCTTTAAGGAATATGCGCTGCGTTCTGAAACCGACGTTTTCACCGATACGGTAAGCATCGGCTTTTTCGGCTTTTATGTCTATGGTCTTCTGCCTTCCGAGCGAGCCTATCGCAACGACTTTTCCGAATTCCGCACCGGAAGGATCGTAAACGATGTCTCCCGGCTTGATTATCTCGGCGGTATCGTCACCGACGCTTATCCGGTACACGGCGATTTTTTCGTTTTCCGAAAAATACATTATCAGCGAAACTGTAAGGGCAAGACACACGAGGAGAAACAGAAAGACCAACGCGACGTCAAGAATATTTATCTTTTTGTCCATAAAATATCATTCGCCTCCCGTTCAATAATATACGTCGTCGGTATCGACGGGTGATTTGATATTTCCGGCTGCGCTGACAAGACCGCACAGCGTCCAGAAGATGAGGAGCTTTGCGTCAAACGAAGCGTGAGTGCCGAAGGACGCGAAAACGAAGATGCTGCCTGTCATAAGGGCACAGAATTCTCTCGGTACTTTACCCGAACGTTTTGACACGGAAACAAGACGCGAGAACAGCAGATACAGAAGCAGAGCGGTCAGCAGGCATCCGAAGATACCGAACGCCGAGAACATCGTAAACTCCATATTCTCACCGAGAAGATCGGAGCCGAAAAGGAAATCGGTCAGATCTTTGCCGATAAAATCGAATTCCGAAAACGAAAACTTCTTTATGTCGAGTATATAGGACGAAAAGTTATACGCAAAGAACACTATCGGCAGCACCAGCAGATATACGAAAGTGACGTTGAAAAATTTAAGCGTGCGGTATACGGAATATATGAAGACCGCCGCAAGCGCAAATATCCATACTTTTTCCGATGCCGAAAGGAATACCGCCGCAAGCGACGCGACAAGGAACAAAAGACGGTAAACGATATGGAAAATGCTGTTCTTTTCAAGCAGCATATAAAGCGCAAAGACAAGAGCCGCTGCCGAAATACATTCGGTATTTTCGGCGAATGCAAAGGACGAAAAAGACGAAAGCGGCGACGGGATTGTTCCGAACAGCGAAAGTATGCGTATCACCGAATTGACGATGACGTTTATCGAAAGTCCGAGCGACAGCGCGTTTACGCTTTTTTTCAGATATTCGGTGTTTCGCATAAGATTCGATGCCATAAAATAAACCGTAAGCATCAGTGCGAGCTTCGCTTTGTTCCCGACAGGGAAGAACAGCAAAAGCAGCACCGCAAACAAAAGAGCCGCCGTATCTTCGCTTTTGAAAGAAAGATTGCGTTTTCCGCGCAGCAGCTTGAGTACATCCGAAATAAGCAAAACGAACATTATCGGTTCCATAACCGATTGCTTCGACACCGGCATAAGGATCATCGCAAGCAGTATTCCGCTTTCGGGGGAATACAGAGTGATGAGCAGCATTATGATTGTCACGACGAAGATCAGAGCCGCTTTCACCGTCGTTATATACGCGGCGATGCCGAAAACGAGTCCGCCGAAGAAAGCGACGAGAAAATGGTTCTCGCTCTTTGTGTCCTTATCGACGGAAAGCTTGTTCAGACCGAGAAGGTCAAACAGTACCGTGGAAAAGAAGCGGCTTTCGTGCAGTTTTCTGCCGTTCGACGGCTGTGAAAACACCAGAAAGATACCGGTGAATATCATTGCCGCGATCATCACGATTTCGTAGTAGGTTCTGAAATCGGCGCCGTTCTGCACCCATTTCATAATATAGCCGAGAAGTGAATACAAGCCTCCCGACAGAAAGAAAACGCCCGTTGAACGTACCGACGCAGTCACGACTTTTCTGACGAACGTGCGGTACAGCCCGACAAAGAAACTGCTTTCCACGCTTTTGGCAAACGTGCGTCTCAATGTGGGGAATACGGGTGATCTGTCCAATTTTGAGTATAAAGTACCGAACGTGCTGTTTTCTTTAAGCGTGTCGGTTTTTGGGGATATGTTAAAAATGCGCGCGACAAAACTGTCGGACAGAATATAGTGAAATCTGACCGAAAGATAAGTAAGCAGGGAAGCGATGATACTTTTATTTATCAGCCTTCCCCAAAAGTTTTTCTTTTTCTGCGTTTTGTAGTTCTGCATTTATTTCTGCCTTTTTTATAAGGAGATCGGGACGTTTTTCGGAAGTGCGTTTCAAGGCTTCTTCCGCTTTCCATTTCTGTATATTCGCGTGATGACCGCTTATCAGTATTTCGGGTACTTCAAGGCCTTCAAATACTCTCGGCTTGGTATACTGCGGATATTCGAGAAGTCCGCTTGCAATGCTTTCTTCCTCGTAACATTCCTTTGCAGGAAGAACGCCGTCGATAAGCCTGCATACGCAGTCGGTAAGCACTGCCGCCGGGAGCTCTCCGCCGGTAAGGACGTAGTCGCCTATCGACACTTCTTCGTCGATCTCAAGCTCGATTATCCGTTCGTCTATGCCTTCGTAATGTCCGCAGAAGATGATAAGGTTGTCATATCCCGAAAGTTCAAGTGCTTTTTCGTGCGTCAGCACCTTGCCCTGCGGTGACATATATATAACGTGAGTGCTGCCCGTCAGCTTTGACTTTACCGCCCTTATACAGTCAACGGCGGGTTGGCATGACATTATCATACCGTATCCGCCGCCGTATGGTGTATCGTCCACCTTGCGGTGCTTGTCCAGCGTATAGTCACGGATATCCGTGCAATTCACCGATACAATACCTTTTTCGGCGGCCCTGCCAATTATACTGTGATCGAAAAAAGAACGAAGCATATCGGGAAACAGAGTCAGAATTTCAAAATTCATTTGTCAGATTTCCAGACCTTCCGTTGTGTAAAGCCACAGCCCTTCGTCGGGCACGGCTTTTTCGACGAATTCATCGACTGCCGGTACGCGGTAGTCTTTTTCGCCTTTTATGATGTAAAAATAACTGCTTATGCCTTCTTCGACTTCGGTGACCTTGCCTATCGCTTCTTCCGTTCCGGAAACGAAGACGTCGGTACCGATCATATCGTCGAAATAAAATGTTCCTTCCGGCAGCTCTATATCTTCTCTGTCGAACCACACGGTACGCCCGTTGAGCGATGATGCGAGATTTCTGTCCTCGTAGCCCCTGAAGATTATCGAGGGTACTGACGGGCGGTAAAGTGCGATCTCAAGAGAGCGTTTTCCTTCGCTGTCAAGATACAGACGCTTTACGCCCGACAGAAATTCAGGTGAATCGCAGTAGCACGCGAACCTGACTTCTCCTTTGATGCCTCGCGGAGAATTGAGCTTGCCTGCTTCGAGGTAGCGCCTCATTGTCAGTTGATGTCAACTATGACGCGCTTGTTCTCTTTTGCCGCTGCGGCACGCATCACGGTACGGATGGATTTTGCGATCTTTCCGTTTCTGCCGATGACTTTGCCGGTGTCGCTTTTGGCAACAGTGAGTTCAAGAATCGACATATCGCCGCTGACTTTTTCGACAACCGAGACTTCGTCGGGGTTATCGACAAGAGGCTTGACGATATCTATAAGAAGCTGTTTCATAATATCTCCTTATTTCTTGGATCAGAGAACGCCGTTGTTTTTGAGAATGTACTTAACAGTGTCGGTGGGCTGAGCGCCGTTGGCGATCCACTGTTTTGCCTTTTCAGAATCAAGCTTGATATCTGCGGGATTGGTCATAGGATTGTAATAACCGATCTCTTCGATAAATCTGCCGTCACGGGGATAACGGGAATCCGCAACAACGATTCTGTAAAAGGGAGCCTTCTTTGCGCCCATTCTTCTGAGTCTGATTTTAACTGCCATTTTTGTTTCCTCCAAAAAAGTTTTTTTATTTTTATTTTTTTATTTCATCTATGTTTTATTATAGATAACGTGTTTTACATAGGGAAACGGAATTTGCCTCTCTTTTTGCCGCTGCCCATAAACTGCTTCATCAGCTGTTTGGTCTGCTCGTACTGTTTGAGCAGTCTGTTGACGTCTTCGACCGTCGTGCCGCTTCCTGCCGCAATTCTTCTTTTGCGGGTGGAATTGAGTATATCGGGATGGTTTCTCTCCTTCATAGTCATCGAAAGGATGATCGCTTCGACGTGGGCAAGCTGCTTTTCGTCGATCTTGGCGTCCTTGAGCTGTCCCGGCTTGATGCCCGGAACCATTCCTATGAGCTGCTCCATACTCCCCATACCTTTTATCTGACGGAACTGTTCGAGATAATCGTTGAGGGTGAAGGACTGTTCGCGGAATTTGCGTTCAAGCTCGGCTGCCTGCTTTTCGTCGTAAGCCTGCTCGGCTTTTTCGATAAGCGAAAGCACGTCGCCCATTCCGAGTATGCGGCTTGCCATTCTGTCGGGATAGAAAGGCTCGATGGCGTCGAGCTTTTCGCCCATACCGACGAATTTGATCGGCTTGCCGGTGATATATTTGACCGAAAGCGCGGCGCCGCCCTTGGTGTCGCCGTCCATCTTGGTGAGTATGACACCGGTTATATCGAGCAGGTCGTTGAACGATTTTGCCACGTTCACCGCGTCCTGACCGGTCATAGCGTCCACTACGAGGAGTATCTCGGTGGGACAGACTTTTTCTTTTATCTTTTTAAGCTCCGCCATAAGCTCTTCGTCTATGTGAAGACGACCGGCGGTGTCGATGATGACGGTGTCGAAACCGTATTTCACCGCGTGCTTCACCGCTTCTTCGGCAGTGATGACGGGGTTCTGCGTGCCTTTTTCAAAGACTGTGCATCCGACCTGTTCGCCGACGATCTGCAGCTGCTTTATTGCGGCGGGACGATAGATGTCGCAGGCGACGAGCAGCGGATTTTTGCCCGATTTCTTGAGCTTGCCGGCAAGCTTTGCGGTGTGGGTGGTTTTGCCGGAGCCCTGAAGACCGCACATAAGTATTATCGTAGGCGGCTTCGGAGCCACTTCGAGTTTTGAGACCGTACCGCCCATAAGGGTGATAAGCTCTTCGTTTACTATTTTGACTATCTGCTGTGCGGGAAGCAGACTTTCAAGAACGTCGCTGCCCACGGCACGTTCGGAAACCTTTGCGACAAAATCCTTTACGACCTTGAAGTTGACGTCGGCTTCGAGAAGCGCGAGCTTGATCTCACGCATACCCGCCTTTACGTCGGCTTCGGTCAGCTTGCCTTTGTTTCTGAATTTTTTGAGTGCCGACGACATTTTTTCGACAAGACTCTGAAACATCGTGGAATATCCTCAATTCAACAGCTTTTCGGCTTCTTTTTTAACGTTTTCGTCCGCCGAAAGCGATATTATCTTTGCGGCTATGGCGCGGACTTCGTTGAAGCGTTCCGCCATACCGAGCTTTTCTTCGAGACGGAGCAGATATTCTTCTCCGTGAAGGACTGCGTCGCGTACTGCCTGGCGGGTGATGCTCAGGTTTTCCGCGATCTCGGAAAGGGACAAATCGTCGTTGTAATAAAGGTCAAGGACGTCGCGCTGTCTTTCCGAAAGCAATGAGCCGTAGAAATCGAATAAAAAGCACATTTCGCCACGCTTTTCGTTCATAACCGACTCACCCCGAATAAAAAACCTTGTAAAGTAAATTTACTTTACAAGGCATTATACACATTCGATACCGATTTGTCAAGGTCTTTTTTCGGGAATCTTTATTTTTATTTCATCTTTTTCGTAAACGACGTCAAAGCAGGCACTTTTTTCATCGTTTTTCAAAGCGGAGAACAGTTTGAACGCTTCTTTTTCGGCGTATTTCACGCAGAACGACGGCTCTTTGAGAGTTTCCGCTTTTTCCGAAAGATGCTTTTCAAAGCTTTCGGCAAACGATGCGCGCACACCGAGGGAATCGGCGTATTCGGCAAAACGGCTGCGCGTTATCGCGTACAGATCTTCGCCTGTCAGCTTATCCGGCTCGATGACCTCGCTCACCGCGGAATATATGCCGTCTCTTTCGCCGCCGCATTGCGTGAACCCCGTGACGTGCCGTCTTTCTTCCGACGAAAGAATGATTATGAAAGCCGAGGAAGCAGACACGTTTTCGCCGGTGCAGTCCTGAATATTTCCGTTTGTGAGCATACTCCGCACGAGCGACACCATATCAGGATGAGCTTTCTCGAAGCAGTCGAAGATGACGGCGGAATACGGGGAGCGGCGGAGCTTTTCGGCAGGGGATTTTTCGGCGGCGTCGCCCGTAAGCCCGCTTCCCAGAAAGCGCGAAACGCAGGAGTATTCGTTGTAGTCGCTCATATCGTATCGCAGCACGCTGACAAATCCCGCGCTTTTCACGAATTCCTCGGCAAGAAACGTCTTTCCGCATCCGGGGCGTCCCGTGATCAGCACGCTTACCGGTATCTTTCCGTTCGAGCGTGAAAGATACCTTCCGAAAACCGAAGCAAGGGAAGAAATCGTGTTTTCTCTGCCGATGACCTTGCTTCTCAGTTTTTCAAGCAGTATTTTCGCGTTTTCGTCGGGGCTTCCGATTATCAGCGAACGCGGCACCCCGGTAACGGCGGAGGAAAAGTCGGTGACGGCGTTTCCGTCGAGTATGCTTTCGCCGCGTATCACGGCGTCGCTCGACGCTTCGTCGATCAGGTCTATCGCCTTGTCGGGCAGTTTTCTGCCGGCAATGAAGCGCGACGATATCCTCACCGCTTCTTTCACGGCGTTGTCGGTGATGATTATGCCGTGATGCGATTCGTAATACTTTTTGGTTTTTTCAAGCATCTTTATACATTCGCTCTCGCTCGGCTCCTTGACCTCCACCGTCTGGAACCTGCGTTCGAGTGCCGGATCCTTTCCGATTATCCTGCGGTATTCCGCAGCGGTGGTCGCGCCGATAAGACGTATCTCGCCTCTTGCGAGCGACGGCTTGAGTATGTTGGAGGCATCGACGGAGCCTTCGGCGCTTCCCGCACCGACTATCGTATGAAGCTCGTCGATGAACAGTATCACGTTGTTGTTCTTTGCGTCGTTTATTATGCTTTTGAGCTTTTCTTCAAATTCTCCGCGGTATTTCGTCCCGGCGACGACTCCCGCCACGTCGACAGAAACGACCCGCATATCCTTCAGCCTTTCCGGCACTCTGCCCTCGGCGATGCGCTTTGCCATTGATTCTGCTATCGCGGTTTTTCCGACACCGGCGTCCCCGATAAGGCACGGATTGTTCTTGGTCTTGCGCATAAGTATGCGTATCAGCCGCTCCTCCTCGGCATCGCGGCAGGATATCTCCTCTATCCCTCCCGATCTCGCCTCGGCGGTAAGGTCGTATCCGTTTTTGTCGAGATACGGCGTGGGACGAGATCTTTCTTTTTCTTTCGGCTTGATATAAGCGGGGATCTCGGTCATCGGTTTTCTGTCGCCTCCCATCGACATAAGCAGCTCGTTCACCGAAACGCCGTCGGTCTCAAGCATACGTTTTGCCACGCAGTCTTCCTTGAGCAGAGATATGAGTATATGCTCCACCGATATCGCCTGACATTCCTCGTCAGAAGCGAGTTTGCCGGACGACGCAAGTATCTTTTTGCATTTCGGCGTAAGCTCGCAGACGTCCGGGACTTCATCGGCGTCGCCCGATATTTCGTCAAGCTGTTCTTTTATCCGTGTGTATGTCACCGGCGTGCCGATAAAACAGCCGGGAGATGTCCTTGCAATGGCATAAAGCAGATGTTCGCTGCCGACAAAGGCGTGACCGTGTTCTTTCGCGGCGGAGATCGCGCCGAAAATGACGTTTTTGGCATCCTCGGTAAATCTGTTCGTCATATCTTTCCTCCGTTCGTATATGTATCCCATACTCTTATCATCTTATGTTTTTTTGCAAAAACGGTGAAAAAGCATTGCTTTATTGAAAACGATTTGTTATAATGTAAAGAAATGAAAGGAGGGCGAAAAGAATGACGAAAACAAAAAAAAGAGAAGTCGATTTTGAAAAAGTCGAAAGGATCAAAGAACGCAAACGTGAAAAACGCCGTCTTATCTTCGCCGTCCTTCTGATATTCTTGACGCTTTATATCGTGTTTAGTCTCATAGTCGTTGCGTTTTATTATTTTTCTTTCCGTTCAGGCTCAAAATCGCAGACGCTTTACGGCGTTGAAACGGTGAAATATGTGCTGAAAAGCAACGGCAGCTATAAAAAAAGCACCTTCTCGAATATTGGCGCCGAAACGTCCAATATGGGATACGGGCTGTATATCGGTTTTGACGAGCTGAACGATCTGTGCGATTTTTCGTCTGCCGGAAATAACGAATGTTTCACGCTGATAATCCGCGATACCGACGAATACGCCGAACTGTTCGCAAATTCCTCGTTCCTGTATGTGAACGAAAACCCGGTGCGCCTTTCGGCTCCCGTGCTGAACAAAAACGGAAAGTATTATATCCCGATGGAATTCGTGGAAGAATACATCATCGGAATCGACGTCGAATACGATAAAGACGAAAAGCTCTGCACAGTTTCGCTGAAGGAAAGCAAAACGCCGATAGGCTTCAAGCTGAAAATGCAGGATTCCATACCGAACGTCAATATAGAGCTTGATTCGTCCGGTGAAAGTCAGTAAAATAAAAAATCCCGTGTGTAAAGTTCAAACTGAACTCTGCACACGGTTTCGGCGCGTGTTGATAGGGATGTTTTTTGAAGCATTGCCGTCACGCGCCGAAAATGAAGACGCCCTAATGGGCTAATGAAGGAATGAAGACGCTTCGCTAATGAAGAAATGAAAATGGGAGAACAGGAGAAATGAGGGCG
>JAZUKE010000087.1:0-11082 GCA_045643125.1 Eubacteriales bacterium | reverse complement strand
ACCGCTTGGCCTCCGACTTCGTCGTATTTTCCGTTGAATTCGGCATTGAAATCAGCGGCTTTGACTATCTTGAAATATCCGCCGGGAAGAACGTCTTTGCTGTTGATGTTGATACCGTGGAATTCGATATAATCACCGACCTTTGCGGTAGCAGCATATTTTCTGTTTGCGCCCGAACCGTCGGGATCTCCGGAAATCTCGGAATTATGAACGCCGATACAGATCATATCTTCGGTATAAGCCGTACCGTCTTTGCCGTCCGGACCTTCTATTTTGGTAACTTTGTAACCGTTTTTGCTTTCGTCCCATTTTAGATAAATGTTCTGAGTCCATCTGAGGTTTACGGTTGAAAGATCGGGACACATATCGGGAGTGAATATAAATGCATCGCCCGATGCAATGGACGAGTTGAAGCCTTTTACCCAACCTGCGTTTGTGACCTTTTCGGTTGCCTGCATTACCTGGATCTCCGAAACAAATGCCCAGTTTGAAGAAAATCCGAAAACGGCTTTAACGTAACGTCCCGATACGGACTTGGTAAGATCGAGCTGGAATGAGTTAAGACATTTTACAGAGGACGTTGTCTTAAGTTTTGTGACCTTGCCTGCGCTTGTCCAGTTCTTTCCGTCATTTGAATAGAAGAATTCCGTGTATGACGGAGCGCTGATGCCAGAGTCGCCTTTGCCGTCAAAAACATTAAGAATAAGTGATCCTATATCATATTTACTCTCAAGATCGACGATAATGGTGCCGACTTTGGGATTGGCGCTGCTTATCTCGGAAGAACCTTTGTTGAAGCCTACCCAGCCTGCGTGACTGAATTCGGGAGAAGCGTCCGCGCCGTCGGTAAGAGTGATACCGCCTTCATCGGGATATGTTGCAGTATCAGCCTTGGGATAAATACCTGTCGCGGTGTAGCTCTTGCCGTATGCAACGTTATCGCTTACTGCGAGTGCGGCTTTGAGATTTGCAGCTGCTTCCTTGATAACTGCAAGAGTTGCGTCTTTTGTCGCTTTTACCGCAACTGCATACTGATAAGCATCCTGTATCGCTTTTAACTGCTCTTCGGAATAATCGGAATATTTGATAGATTTTGAAGCCACGATAAGGTCGGAAAGTTCAGCGCTTCCGCCGAAAACACGCTGGAATTTCATTATCGCTCTGATGAAATCGCCGCTCGTTGATTTTGTCGATTCGAGAACAGACTTCCCTTCTTCGTAAGCTGCACGGATCGATTCGTCTTCGGCGCTTTCCAAAGCCTTTTCGGCTTCTGTGATATAGCCTTTGAGAGCTTCAGTCTGTTCTTCGGTCGCGGCAGGACGTTTGACTATAAGAATACAGTCGGAAACAGGTCTTGTATGGGGAGTTTTGTAACCGGGTTTTCCCGTACCGTCGTCACAGACATACAATGCGACAGATCCGCCGCCGTCCATTCTTATGACGTTTACACAGCCTGCATCCATCATTGCTTTCGCAACGTCGCGGAGCGTTGCCGCCTGGCTGGTACCGTCACCGGTGGTGCCGCCTTCGCTGGTGAAGAAAACGTAAGTACCGTCTTCCTTTACGCCGAAAGCGTTCCATCTTGCTTTCAAAGTAACAGAGTGAGTACCGATGGTGGACTGCTTCTGAGTAAGGTCAACGCCGTCTTTTACAAGCCAGCCTACGTTGGTTATAACAGAAGAAGCTTTTTCCATTATTTCTTTTGAAGCAACTATTGTTTCGTCAGCACCTATTTCAATTATGGCACCGGCTTCAAGTCCTTCGATGTAGCTTTCATAGGACGATCCGCTCTTGAGGAAAAGAACGAACTTGTCGGACATATCGTATTTGTCATCTGCAAGAGAAGCCCCGTAGGAATTCTTCGTTACGGAAATAACTTCGCCTTTAAGAGTTCCGCCTACGACAAGATCTGTGTTTTCGGCTTTTTTACAAAGTATCTCGGTGCCCTTGCAGGTTTCGTATGTATCGCAGATACTGCCGCAGGACGTATCGAAATAATAGAATCTGGGCGACCATTCGGAAGCGGAGTCACCGTTGTGTTTGTTGATGTAATAAATTCCGTTGGGAACGTCTTTGCCGTTTATGTTCAGCGAATATGTGATGCAGGAGTTTACAACATCAAAATGTCCGTCTGACGAGAACGCAACGACTTCTCCCGAATATCCGGCATGGGCGCAGGATATTTTGCCGTTTGAAATGTTGATGCCTATGAGCATTCCGGTATCCATACTGAAAAATGCTCCGTTCATAACGGCCAAAACATCGTAACCGTATTTCTGTACGGCATAATCATACTGCTTTGAGCATACGGCGGTACTGCCGGCTACGCAGGAGAAAACCATCGGAATATAATCATCCGGTGAGAATTCAAGCATATTGGCTTTGACTTTTGTTCCGTTTTCGCCGCTTGTAAGCTGGTATTCGGTGTAATGCGCACCTTCCGCGGGATCGTAGGCTTTTGAAGTATCTTCAACAAGCGAATACGCCGCAGATGCGGTGAACACCGATACGGACGCCGTGAATACAAGCGCCAGAACAAGAAACAGGGAAAGTAAAGACTTCTTTGTGTTCATAATATCGACCTTTCTCTAATAATTTTTGGGTTAAGTCAATTATATACAAAAATACTGTCATTGTCAAGACGATATATGTACATATTTACTTATTTTTTAATTGCTGAATTAGCTCGTATACCTCACAAAGCGGAAGCCCGACCACGTTGTAATAATCGCCGTTGATCCTTTTGACGAATACACTTCCCTTCCCCTGCACGCCGTAAGCGCCCGCCTTGTCCAAAGGTTCGCCGCTTTCGATATAATCGTTTATTTCGTCATCCGGAATATGTCGGAATTCAACTTCCGTGACGGAGTGACCTATGTATTCCTCGCCGTCTTTTATCAGCGCATAGCCTGTATAGACAAGATGGATATTGCCCGAAAGCGAACGGAGCATATCGAACGCTTCTTCCGTCGAATGAGGTTTTCCGAGTTTTTTGCCGTTCAGAACGACTATGGTATCGGCACCGATAACGATATCTCCGCGAGAAGCGGATGAAGACGATACTTCACGCGCTTTATGAGCGGCGCTTAACCTAACGTATTCCTGCGGCGGCGTTGACAGCGGAGGATTTATTTCCTTTGACGCGGGAATGACGGTGAATTCAACGCCTGCTTTTTTGAGTATTTCGCTTCTTCTCGGTGACGCTGATGCAAGAATTATCATATAAATTACCTCTTTGTGCAAAATAATACTTGTTTTTTTAATTTATGTTGTATATAATATAGCATATATTTTTGGTTTTGGAAAGTGTTTTTGTTATGAAATTTGATTTTAGCGGAATAAAAACTGTTGTTGTCAAGGTCGGGACGTCAACTCTCACTCACGAAAGCGGTCTTCTTAACATAAGAAAGATAGAACTCCTCGTAAAATGTCTTGCCGATCTGCAAAACAGCGGCAAACATATGATACTCGTTACTTCCGGTGCCGTAAGCTGCGGAATCGCCAAAATCGGTCTTTTCGGCAGACAGCTTACAACGGTCGAGAAGCAGGCTGCCGCAAGTGTGGGACAGTGCGAGCTTATAGACATATACGACCGCAATTTTTCGCTGTACGGTCATAAGATAGCTCAGATACTCATTACGAAGGATACCGTCGATGACGAAATGAGAAGTGCATCGGCATCAGGGACTTTCAAAACTCTGCTTGAATACGGCTGCATTCCCGTAGTAAACGAAAATGACACCGTTTCGAGCGAACAGATCACTTTCGGCGGAAACGATACCCTTTCGGTTTCCGTTGCACGTCTTGCCGGTGCCGATCTTATAATAAATATGTCGGATGTTGACGGTCTATTTGACAAAAACCCGCGCAAATACGACGATGCGGAACTTATAAAGTACGTTCCCGAAATAAACGATAATGTAATGGCTTTTGCCGAAGGCGCAGGTACGAAGCGCGGTACCGGCGGTATGAAGACCAAGCTCGAAGCTGCTGAAACGGCGCTTGAAAACAATATACCGATGATAATCGTCAACGGCAGCAATCCGTGCATACTTTATGATATATTCGACGGAGAGTTCACCGGCACATATTTCGGAAAGGCGGAGATAATAGAATGACAGTCAGCGAAAAATGTTCTTTATGCAGAAAAGCGTCACCGGAGATCGCGCTTTCAAGCGGAAAGAAACGCAACGGGATATTGCTTAAAGCCGCCGAGAAACTGCTTGAAAAGACAGACGCGATCCTTGAAGCAAATAAAACAGACCTTGAAAACGCATCCGCCAACGGACTTGACAGACGCTTCATCGACCGACTTACATTGACGTCCGAACGTATCGTAGGTATCTGCGAATCAATAAAAGAGGTCGCTTCCCTGCCCGATCCGCTCGGAAAAGGCGAAGTCTGGACTCGTCCCAACGGACTCGAGATCAAAAAGATAAGTGTTCCGCTCGGCGTGATAGGCATTATTTACGAAGCCCGTCCCAATGTCACTGCAGACGCTGCCGTGCTTTGCATAAAAAGCGGCAACGGAGTTGTGCTTCGCGGAGGCAAAGAGGCGGTCAATACTTCATCGTATATTGTGTCTGTGATACGGGAAGCCGTTTCGGAATGCGGTATTTCCCCGGAAATAATCCAGTTCATCGACGACACGAGCCGTGAATCTTCAAAAGAGCTGATGCAATGCGTCGGCGGTATTGATCTACTTATACCGAGAGGCGGAAAAGGACTCATTCGTTCGGTCGTGGAAAACGCCAAAGTCCCGGTGATAGAGACCGGTGCCGGCAACTGCCACATTTACGCCGAATCAAGCTGCAATATCGAAAAAGCGGTAAAAGTCATAGTAAACGCAAAAACGTCGCGTCCTTCCGTGTGTAACGCCGCAGAACATCTGCTTGTTGACGAAGCAATAGCTCCCGTACTGCTTCCTCTCGTACACGCTTCGATGCCGAACGTCAGACTGAAAGGCGATATGCTTTCCCGTTCAATACTGCCCGATATAGACGATTCCGAAGAAAACGATGACGATACCGAATATAACGATTATATAATGTCGATAAAGTGCGTAAACGGTATCGAAGAAGCCGTTTCCCATATCAATGCCCATTCAACGGGACATTCGGAGTGCATACTTACGACCGATAGCGGCAAAGCATCCTATTTCTGCGGTCATATTGATTCTGCCGCGGTATATGTAAACGCTTCCACACGCTTCACCGACGGCGGTGAATTCGGATTCGGTGCCGAGATCGGCATATCCACGCAAAAGCTCCACGCACGCGGTCCTATGGGACTTGATGCGCTTACCACGGTAAAATACGTCGTAAACGGCGACGGACAGATAAGATAGCGTATTCACCGGTATATTTTTATGTTTTACGCATAAAATATATCGGTGATTTTTTATGCGTATCATTGTGACCAAAAAAGGAAAACTGAGGATAATCGAATCACTTTCCGTCATTATTCTTTTGACATTCATCATTATTGCCGGCACGGAAAAGAAAAAAGAAAATATGCCCGTGATGTCGTCTTCTCCGATATCGTGCTTTGAAAGCAGTACGCCGATATATACGGTCATTGGCGTTGCCGACAAGGAAACGACTGTGAAAAACCTCATTTTGTTTGCGGAGATCTGCAACGGTTTCGGTGTCAAGCCCGCAGTTTTTGCCGAAAACGATCAGATAAAGCGCATTATCGGCGTTTTCTCGCAAATTGACGGCTTTGAGTGCGATTATGGAATTATATGTGAAAATACCGAAGGAATGTCGCGTTCCGAATTTTTGAAATATCTTGCTTTGCAAAACGACGAATTTTATCTGACAGTCGGAAAACACGCACTCTGTTGTTACATAAACGGAACGAACAGCCTTTATTCGTCAGATGTTATGGCATCGTACGGTCAATACGGTATCAGGTATTCGATATGTGCCGGGAATAATGACGCGGCAGTCAAAAAGGGCGATATCGCCGCGGTGATGCTGTCTGACGAAACATCCGTATATGAACTTGTGTCACTTATCACGCAAGGGAGTTCGGATGGGCTGAAAGCGGTTCCGATAAAGGAGTATATCGCGGAATATGAATCGTTTACGGAAAGCTGAAAAAGTATATTGCGGAGGATGCGGAAGGCTGTTTTCAAAACAACTCGAAAAACTCGGGCTGCAGCTTTCGGATGATATGTGTGATATTGCGGTGATAGGCGAACGCAAGGCGGAACACAGTCTGTCCGATGCCGATGTCATATTCTGCCCGACCGGTGCTTTGCCTGCCGGGATAAAGTGCGGCTCGGCGGTTTCTGCCGGTATGGATTCAAAAGCGACGCTCGGTTTTTCCTCTGTCGGAGAAGAAAATTCGTTTCTCTGCGTAAACCGTGAAATAGATTTTTTCGGAAAAAAGATAATTCCCGGTGAATACCGTGTGGATATGCGCCGCGGTGTTTCGCTTTATGAAAATATGGTGCTTGGTTTTTTGGACATATTTTTATAAAACTATTTACAAAACGGAAAGTATGTGGTACTATTTATACAAGTCTAACATATAGGAGGTTTAACTATGTTTCCAATAGGCGTTCAGGTCTATTCGGTGCGTGATTACGCCGAAAAAGATCTTTACGGTACTCTTAAACTCATCAAAGAAATGGGCTATGACGGCGTGGAATTCGCCGGACTTTACGGTCATTCCGCATCAACCGTTAAGGGCTGGCTCAAGGAGATCGGACTTGTTCCCGTTTCCGCTCACGTTGCACTTGCCGAAATGCTCGAAGATCCTGACAAGGTTTTCTCCGATTATAAGGAGATCGGCTGCGAATATATCGCGGTTCCTTATCTTCCCGAAGAAAAACGTCCCGCCGCAGGCGATTTCGACACCACACTTGCCGAGATCGAAGCTATGTGCAAAAAAGCAAAAGAATACGGTCTTGTGATGCTCTATCACAACCACGATTTTGAATTTGTTGATTTCAACGGCAAATATGCTTATGACGTTCTGTTTGAGCGTATTCCCGCAGACCTTCTTGCAACGGAACAGGATACGTGCTGGGTAAACGTCGCAGGCGAAGATCCCGCAAAATATCTTGTCAAATATACCGGACGCGCACCCGTTGTACATATCAAAGACTTCGTTATGAAGAACCGTTCTTCCAAATCCGGTCTTTACGAACTTATCGGTATAAAACCGAGCGAACGTCAGGCAGACGAAGGCGATTTTGCTTTCCGTCCCGCAGGATACGGCGTTCAGGACTTCCCTTCCATTCTCGAAGCATCCAAAGAAGCCGGCAGCAAATGGATCGTTGTCGAACAGGACAGACCCTGCCTCGGCTGGACTTCCCTCGAGTGCATCAAAAAAGCAGTTGATTATCTTAAAACAATTAACAAATAAAGGAGAAAAATTATGTCAGACGCTTCCGAAAAATTCAAATTTGACTTTGTGACCAAGGAAAGAAAAGCATACGACGGAAAGCTCAAGGTCGGTATCATCGGTACCGGTTGGATCGCAGAATGTCATATCGCAAGCTACCTCAAACAGAAAGATGTTGAGATCGTAGCAGGCGCAGACCTTATCCCCGGCAAAGCAGAAGCCTTCTTCAAGAGATTCGGTCTTGAAAACGTACGCTGCTATCCCGATCACAAATCTATGCTCGATGCCGAAGAACTCGACGCCGTTTCCGTATGCACCTACAATAAGACTCACGCGGAATGCACCATTTACGCTCTCAAAAAAGGCGTTAACGTACTTCTTGAAAAACCGATGTGCGTAACTCTTGACGAAGCTGTTGAGATCTGCAAAGCAGAAAAAGAAAGCGGAAAAGTTCTTTCCATCGGTTTCCAGCCCCGTTTCGACGGCAATATGCAGGAAATAAAAAAGATCGTTGAATCCGGCGAGCTCGGCAAGGTATATTACATACAGACCGGCGGCGGCAGACGCCGCGGCATCCCCACCCCGTTCGGAACATCCTTCATCGCCGCAGATACCGGCTGCATCGGCGCTATGGGCGATATAGGCTGCTATTCTCTCGATATGGTACTCAATGCGGTAGGATATCCGAAACCTCTTACCGTTACCGGTTATAAATCCGATTTCTTCGGAAAGAATCCCATCACCTATCCGGGACATCCCGAATATGCCGATGCTTTCGGCGTTGACGACTTCGCTGCAGGCTTCGTACGTCTCGAAGGCGACATCATCCTCGATTTCAGGATTGCTTGGGCTATGAACATCGACACCACCGGCGACACCATCATTCTCGGTACCAAGGGCGGTCTCCGTATTCCTTCCACCGAATGCTGGAACGGTTCAGTCGGCGGCAATATGACTCTTTATAAAGAAGTTGCCGGTACTCAGACCGAAACCGTCATTCCTCTTGTCAACACCACCCCGTTTGACAAGCTCTTCGATGCCAAGATCCGTTCGTTCTGCGACGCCATCATCTACGGCGATCCCGTTGCGGTTCCCGCAAGCCAGATCATCAAGAACCAGGCTATCATTGACGGTATCGTTCGTTCCGCAAAACTCGGTCACGAGATCGAGATCGAAATCCCCGAAATCTGAGGTGAATTTTTATGACTCTTGTTATACTTGCAGCCGGACTCGGAAGCAGATACGGCGGCGGAAGCAAAAAGCAGCTTGACACTATCGGCGAAAACGGCGAGATCATTCTTGACTATTCCATCTATGACGCAATAAGAGCCGGATTCGACAGAGTCGTTCTTCTTATCAAGAAAGAACACGAAGAAGCGTTCCGCGAAAAGGTTTGCAGCCGTTTTTCTGATAAAATAAAGGTCGAATTTGCATATCAGGATATTGATATGTTCGTTGACGGCGAAGAAGTACCCTCCGACCGTACCAAACCCTGGGGAACCGGACACGCGCTTCTCTGCTGCCGTGACGTTGTCGGAAACGATAATTTCTCCGTTATCAATGCCGATGACTTTTACGGAAAGACCGCTTACGAGCTTGCCGCTTCTCATCTTTCCAAAGCGAAAGAAAAAGACTATTGCATGATCGGATATCTCGTCAAAAATACCGTTACCGAACAGGGCGGCGTTTCGAGAGGCGTCTGCGAAGTCGAAAACGGAATTATGAAGAAAGTAGTTGAAACACACGAGATCACGCTTGGCGAAAACTGCATCTACTACCCTACTCCCGACGGAAACGTGACACTCGATCCCGAAACGATCGTTTCGATGAACTTTTTCTGCTTCACTCCCGATTTCTTCAAGGTACTCGAAGAAGGCTTCCATGTTTTCCTTAAAGAAAACAAAGGCAACCTTATGAAATGCGAATACTACATTCCTCTTGCCGTTCAGATGGCGATCAACGCGGGATATACGATGAAAGTAGTTTCTTCCCCGGATAAATGGTTCGGCGTCACTTACATAACCGACAAGCCGTCCGTTATCAAAGGAATATCCGAACTTACAGACGCAGGTCTTTATCCCAAAAAACTCTGGTAAACTAACAAAAATTCCGGCTGCTCCGTTATGGAACAGCCGGATTTTTCTATGCTTTTATCAGAGGCAGAAATGCATAAATACGAGCGCGTCGTAATAGTTATCGCATTCGTATGAAACGGTGTACGGATTTTCGAGAACGCATCCCGGGAAGAACTGATTGGACCAGGCGACTTCCTGCTTTTTGTACTGAACTTCTATCTTGAAATGCTTCGGAAGAACTGCAACGCAATCGCCGGGATTGCCGTTCAGAGCTTTTTCGGTCTGCTCTGCAATGAAATGCTGTGCTTTTTCCGGATGCATCGAAAGCGAAGCACCGCCCATTCCTTTGTTTACTGGAGCAGTCGTAATGGCAGGTATGTATTTTTTTGCCTGTTCGCAAAGATATTCGTCACCAGTGACAAGTACGACGGGAACGCCTTTGGTGGCACAGGCGTAAGCGTTTATGACAAATTCGCTTACGAACTCGCCGTTGATCTTAACGAACTGCAAATGCGTTGACATAGTGTGTGCGAGAGGACTGCCTGACGAAAACGCAGGCGAATGATAACCCGTAAAGATCGCCGCATCGAAAGTTTCGTCAACACCGCTTACCATACAGTAAGGATCGTTAGTCCAGTTGCGTATTATGTTTGCATTTTTTGGGAGCTTATCGGGTAAAATGTTTCTTGCGCTGTCGTGAGCGTCTTTGATAAGAACGTAATCATAACCGTTCTTACCGGCGCTTTCGCAGACGGCGGAAACTTCTTTTGTCATTTCCTCACGGAAATACATATCGTCCCTTTCGGTTTCATTCCAGTGGGAAATACCGCAGCTGCCTTCGATATCTGCGGAAATAAACAGTTTTTTCATCTAAAAAGTTTCTCCTTATTTTGTGATATCAAGTGTCCACGAGCAGGACGTTTCGTAATGAGTGCCCGCTTTGACGCAGGACTTATTATTTGAATCGAATTTGGTGAAATAGATCTTGTTGGAACCGCCGTTCATATCCCAATACATAAGCTTGCTTTCATTCGTCCAGTTTTCAACGGAATCGTTTTTGGTGTAAACCTGAACGCGGAACGAAAGATCCGTATTCTGATAACCGTATATCTTACATTCCGAAGAAGCGAGATTACCGTACATAGGTCCCGAGTAATCGTCGGCACCTTTTTTCAGAGTACGCCAGGTAGTAGTGGTTCCGTCGTCTTCAAGGAAGTCGATATACAGACCAAGCGTTTTGGGCACGGGAAACATACAGGTATAAGAAAGCTGATAATAGCAGTCTCTCGTGTAATCGTATGTTACGTCAAGAGATATCTTCTGACCTACGATGGTGTATTCGCGGATGACGTCGCAATACGATTTTTTGGTGTCACCCCAGTTAAGCTTGGTTTTTTCGACAATTTTAAGGTTCTTTACGTCAACGTACTGATTGGTTTTTGCAAAAGTGATCTCATCTCCGGTAACGCCGTCGTAGAATTTGAGTTCGACGAGCGATTCGTTGCCGTGGTTGCCGCCGGACCATACTACAGAATCGCTTGCCTTTTCGGCGGCACGGTAAACGTATTCAAAGTCGGTGGAGTTGGAGGATATCACGACATTGCCGATCTTCCAGTTGCCGATATTCCAGGTGCCCCAATCCTTTTCGTTG
>JAZUKE010000086.1:0-4930 GCA_045643125.1 Eubacteriales bacterium | reverse complement strand
CCGGATCGGTCAGAAAAACGGCTCCTGTTTATTCTATATGCCGCTCCGCACTTCATACAGAGCTTTTACGGCAGATTCGGTAAGTGTTTCCGTCGGGAGCGTTCCGTCGAGAACGATTTGTCTGCACGGAAGCTTTGTCTGCCATACATCGTGCTCCGCTTTGCTTCTCATAGTGACATCGCCGGTGTCGTACTTTGCCGCCCATTCGAGAAATGCCTTGTGCTGTTCGTACATATCGCCTCCCGGCATGATCCTCTCTCCGAATCTTGAATACTCCCGTTTTCTCAGGCGTTCTATTCTTGTTTCGGTCGGAGTGACAAGACGAACGGCAAGTGTGAACTGCCCGATGAACACGTCTCCCCATCCCGCAAGAGCTCCGGAAAGAACGGCGTTTTCGTTATAGACCAATTCACAATTTTATGATATAATTATAAAAAAGTTCCAACCTTTTTCAAAATCCGTGTCTATATGGGTGAAAGCTTTCAACGAGGTACAAACAAGTGAACAGACAAGACGCCGAAAAAATCATAACTGAATATCTCAAGCCCATATTTGGCTTTGCACTGAAGCGGTGCAAAAACGCAAACGACGCGGAGGATCTTTCGCAGGATATAGTATTAAAGGCTTTCCGCGCGCTTTTGATCAAAGGTGATATAGGAGACGTCAGTAAATTTATTTGGACGATTGCGCATAACGCGCTCAGCAATTACTATAGAGATGCCTCCAAAAGCGTGATAGGTGTATCCATAGATGAGGTGGTAGAGGTTATTGCAGACCCTGACTCTATTTTTGATGACAACGACAATGCTGATACCGTCCGCAGATTGCAGAGTGAAATAGCGTATCTTTCCAAGCTCCAACGTAAGATCGTAATTGCATACTATTTTGAAAATCGCAAGCAAGCCGATATTGCAAAAGAGCTGGATATTCCTCTCGGCACGGTCAAGTGGCACTTGTTTGAAGCAAAAAAAGAATTGAAACGAGGTATGGATACTATGAGAAAAACAAGTGAACTGAAATTTAACCCCATCAAATTTAGCTCCGTTGGCATTAACGGATCTATCGGAACGAAATCTTGTGATGAGTTCTTCCGCTCTGCACTTTCACAAAATGTTTGCTATTGTGTAAGAAACAAAGCGAAAACGGTAAATGAAATTGCGGATGATCTTGGTATTTCGCCTGTATATGTGGAAACCGAGGTGGACTTCTTGGTGGAATACGGTTTTCTGAAGCAAGCTGGGGACAAATATATCGTTAATTTTATCATTTCGTTGCGGAGTGTCCTTTAGAACACTCCGCAAAAACGGTCTGATTTTTTATTAATGTCTTATTCTACGGGCAGCTGCACTTCAGTCAGCCAGTCGTTCACGGAGTCTTTGTTCCATATCCCGTCAATGTAGGATTCACGGGCGATCCCGGCGACGGTGTAGCCGTTCTTTTCGGCGTAGTCCATTATGTACGCATACGCTTCGCCGATGTTTTCATAAGCGCCCTTGTGATAGATACTGAGTACCTTGCAAGAGGGAAGCGTTCTGAAAAAGATATGCTCGTTTTCTTTTCCGGCTTCTGTCACCGCTTCGCTGTGGCGGATCTTTATATCCGTTTCCTTGTATTCGCCGTCGAGATATTCGCAGAACTCATACGGCGGGATGGCGCATTTTATTCCCGGATTGAGTTTCATACACTCCTCACCGACAGACGGTATCCATTCCATAAGGTCGGAATACTTTTTCAGTACGGTTTCGGACGAATAAACCAACATTTCGGGAATCACTTTCAATGTGACCTGATACTTCATTTTGTTTTCCTCCATAATGAATTTTATGACGGAAAGCTGTTTTTCGGTATTCTGCTGCAAGGCTCTGAGTTCTTCCGCTTTGGCAGAGAGTATCTTTTTCACATCTTCTCCGGAAAAAATGCTTTTGATCTCGCTGATCGAAAGACCGAGCTGCCTGTACGACTTTATCCGAGCGGCGTCTTCGAGCTGCTTCGTTTCATAAAAGCGGTAGCCTGTCCATTCGTCAATGGAAGCCGGCAGCAGCAGACCTTCGCTTTCGTAAAACCGAAGCGCCTTGACAGTCGTCATCGAAAGAAGCGAAAACTCTCCTATTTTCAGCATAATATCTTCTCCTTTCCGTCAATGGTGATATGATAACCTATCCTCTACGGGGAGAGTCAAGAGGAAAACGAAAAATTTATATATATTTTTCAAGCAGTTCGGTCTCTTCGGACGAAAGACGCGATTTTATCTCTTTTATTTCGTTTTCGTCAAGGTAAGCGTCGCGTATCACGTCGGCAAGGTCGGCGACCGAACGGACGGATCCAAAGATGAAAGCGATCTTCTTTTCGGAGCTGTCGCACTGCATCACTTCGGAAACGAGCTTGTCGTAATCGTCGTCCGTCATCTGCTCGCCGTCTATATACGAGGTGCTTTCAACGACAGGCGGCTTGAGCGTGAACAACGCTTCGGTCATTCCGCGTCTTGCGTAGGCGCGTATCTTTGCGCATATAACGGGAACGCATTGCAGCGTATAAGAGATCATCGCGTCGTCGGCGTCGATTTCTTCGCAAATGATGTGTAAAAGCCCCGTGACATATTCTTCGAGCCCGTTTTCGTCAAGACTTTCAAGCTTTTTGCAAAGTGACGTTCTGTCCGCTTTGACCGCTTTCAGCGAACCGATGCTTTTTCCGCACGAGACCGGTACGAATGCCGCAAACAGTACGGTCTCGAAAATGTTGACAAGTTCCGTGGCGTAGGACGTGTCGTAGGCGTACATAGCGCGGTGGACGGTTTCGTAACCTATGCTGTCGAGAAAAGCGTTTTCTATATAAAGATATTTTATGTATTTTTCCATAAACTCCATACCCGAAAGTTCGGGGATCGGAAGCAGCGGACGGTAATCGGCGGTGATGCCGATGATATGGGACGTGTATTCGGCGGAATAGTTCCTGAAAAACGCGGTTATCCCCGAAGAAAGCGTTGACGTGTAAAACTCGTTCGGCGTTTTGAGCAGATGCTTTTTGAGCCGGATATAACGCTTTTTTGACTCACGGAATTTGTTTTCGATCAGTTTCAGACCGAGACAGTATGCGCGGTAAACCGGGTATTTTCCGTTTTCAAGATACAGCGCCGCGTCGTCGGGCGACGGAAATGTTTTGAGATACACGCCTATTGTATGGACGATCGAATCCATAAGGACCTGCGCTGTCTCAACGGGAACGGAAGAGCTTTTGTGACAAGTGAAAAGTTCGGCACGCGACGCAAGCAGCGCAAGACAATCCGTTTTTACGCGGATGACCGTCGCTTTGCTTATGACCGACGCGGACAGAGAAGCGTCAAGCAGGGAAGAGAGATAGTCGTTTTCTTTGAGAGCGCTTCTGTCGATACCGCGTTTTGAAAGTTCGTTATACATATATATCATCGCCCTCCGCGTCGTCGTTTTCGTCGTCTTCAAAGCCTTTGAGCTTCTGCGTATATTCATAGAGCGCCTTTGACGCAAGCAGCTCGACCGAGCCTTCGCATCTTCCGTCAAATTCGTCTTTCATAAGCTGTATCAGTTCGTCGTCGGATAGTTTTTCGCACGTTTCGGATTTGTAGTAATAAAATACTTCCGTAAGCTCGCTCACCGTGTCGGCAAACGTCGCGCCGGAAACGTAAGGCGAAGAACAGAAAACGCGGATGATCTTTTCGCTTATGCTTTTTCCGAACTCGATCCTGCCCGTGTTCGCAAGCGATTTGTCGCGGTTTTCGACTATCGCCGCAGCGTCGGACGCCGAAAGCGAAATACCGTAATTTTGTGTGACATCGTTCAGCGCAAGTATCTCTCCCACGCTTTCGGTCTTTGTGATGAATGAAAATGATCTTGTTATATCGAAACTCATTTTATCCCTCCGTTCGTAATTCATTATATTACGAAAATAATAAAAAACAAGTCTTGACTTTTTGCGCGATTTGTGATAGTGACGTTAAAATTCCCGCTTATATTCAAACAAGCGGGAAATTTTTGTTTTATTTGAACCACTTTTTGAGCGTGCCGAGTATGCCTCTGCTCACCGATTTGCCGACTTCACGGCCTATCGAAGTCATAGCGGAATTGGTCACTTTGGAAAGCGCGCTCGACGTTTTGGATTTTTTCTTTTTCTTTTCTTTCTCTTTGGCTTCTTTTTCCTTTTCTTTTGCCTTTGCGGCTTCTTCTTTGGCTTTTGCCGCTTCTTCCTTTGCCTTCGCTTCGGCTTCAGCCTCTTTTTCGGCTTGCTCGGTCAGTATCTCATAAGCGGATTCGTTGTCAACGGCTACCTCGTATTTTCCGAAAAGCTCGTCGGTGTGGACTTCGGCTTTTCGTCTTGCGTCGTCGATCATACCCATCATCGACTGCGGAGGAAGTATCGTTACACGTTCAACGACATTCGGACGGCCTTTTTCGTCAAGGAAACTGACGACCGCTTCGCCGGTGCCGAGGTCGAGTATTGCTTTTTCGGTGTCAAAAGCGGGATTCGCCCTGAACGACATTGCCGCCGCTTTGACCGCTTTAAGCTCTGTCGGAGTGTATGCGCGGAGTGCGTGCTGCACCTTATTGCCGAGCTGGGAAAGTACGTTGTTCGGTATATCGGACGGCTGCTGCGTGATAAAGTAAACGCCGACACCTTTTGAACGGATGAGCTTGACTACCTGCTCGATCTTGTCAACGAGCGTTTTCGATGCGTCGCGCAAAAGCAGATGTGCTTCGTCGAAGAAGAACACGAGCTTCGGCTTTTCAAGGTCGCCTTCTTCGGGAAGGACTTCGTATATCTCGCTTAACATCCAGAGCATAAAAGTGGAATAGAGCAGAGGAGATTGGAAAAGTTTTGCACAATGCAGTATGTTTATGTAACCTCTGCCGTCGGTGTCGTTCGTCATCCAGTCGCCGATGTTGATATCCGGTTCACCGAA
>JAZUKE010000085.1:0-79478 GCA_045643125.1 Eubacteriales bacterium | reverse complement strand
TACTTGATTTTATTAGAATTTTCAATGGCTTCGACGAAAAACTCGACTGCCGTAGCTATCTACGGCGACGCTCGTTTTTCGCCGAAATCAACTTCGTTTGTCTCAGTCTGCTCAAATTGCAGACTTTGTCTGCAATTTGAGATCATTCAGCTGAAAGCTGAAAGATCAATTCCAAATTTCAAATTCCAAATGACAAATCAGTAAAAAGGATTTCCGCGCAGAAAACGCGGAAATCCTTTTTGCGGTGAGGAGTGAGAGTTTCAAACTCGTATTTCTGAAAACTGAAAACTCGTACTCAACTTTTCACTCAAAAAGGGCTCCGCGATTTCGCGGAACCCTTTTTAATATTTACCGTATTACTGGTTGAAAACTTCTACGAACTGAGCGATCGCGCTTTCGAACGATCCGGAGTAAGAATCACACTGAGAAACGTAAGTGTTGGAAGATCTGTTGCCGAAAGATTTGTTGTAGAACTGGATCATATCGTTGAAGTTGTAAGCGTCGGAAAGGTCGTATTTACGGCTCTTGAAGATGAGGTCGAGGTTCTTTTCGGATTCTTCGTCTTTGGTCTTCTGTCCTTTGAGAACGAGAGAATAGTACGAAGGAGTGATCATTTCTTTGCCGTAGTAAGCGAGAGCTTCGAGAGTGTAAAGAGTAACGTCGAGGTCTTCGAGCGGGCAGCAGGCGGGAACGGTCACAACGGTAACGGAGTAAACGTTGCCGGAAGCGCAGTATTCTTCCTGAAGATCGTCGACCTTGGGCATAGGAACGATACCGTATTCAACGTCGGAATCTTTGAAGGCGTCGCCGAAAAGGGTATTGATGTTGGTGGACATAAAGAGCGCGTTGCCGTTGGTGAACATCTTGGTTTCCTGACCGTAAACGCCGGAGTTCCAAGCGCCGTAGAAGTCGGCGATGCCGCAGAAGGACTGGTCAACGAACATATTATAGAGCTTGTCGAAGCAGTCGATGTTTCTCTGATTCTTGATGCAGAGTTCGGGGATGTCGTCGGCGTTCTTCTGTACCTTGGCGCAGCCGAAGCCGAGCATATACATAAGTCCGTCGTAGGTCTGACCGAGAACGCCCCAGACGTCGCCGTCTTCGGGGTTGTAGGACATCTTATCGCCGTGCATAAGGACGACTTCCTTAGCCATTGCGATCATATTGTCAAGAGTCCAGGTGCCGTCGTTTACGAGGTCGTACGGGCTTGTAAGATTGTGCTTGGTAACGAGGTCTTTGTTGAAGATCATTGCCCAGGTAGCGTTGTCGTCGGAAACGCAGAGGTCACCGGTGAGGAAGTACATTCTGCCGGCAACGGACATATCTTCGATAAGTCCCTGGTCCCAGTAGTCGGCATCAAAGTTTATGTAACCTTTGCCGTCGTTTACCTGTTTGTTTGCTTCGTAGAAATCCCAGAAATAGCTGTCGAGCGTTTTGGGAGCGAGGGTGTTTGCCGAGTTGGTGACTATGTTGTAGGGGATGCCGCCGTCGATAGCGGTGGTGAGTTCGGAAACGACTTCAGATCCGTTTGCAACGTAGTGTACGTCGATGGAAATGCCGTATTTTTCTTTGAGAAGAGCGGAACGGTCTGCAAATACGGTGGAAAGTGCGGATTCTTCTTCGATTTCATCAAGCCAGAATTCGCCTCTGAACACGTTTTTGCTGTCTGCCATAAGGAGGGAGACCGTTTTGTCCCAGAATTTTGCTTCGAGCGGGCAATCTTCGGAAGATTCTTCGGGAAGCGATTCTTCGGCGGAAGTGTCCGTTCCTTGAGATTCCGTTTTGCTTTCTGCTTTGGAGGCTTCGTTTTCGCCTTCGGAGCAGGCAGCAAGTGCAGAGATCGCAAGCATCACGATGAGGAGAAGGGATACGATGCGTTTCATTTTGTTACCTCTTTCTTAAATATTTTAGTCGTAGGATATGCGGAAAGCCGTCCCTTCCGGGGGGAAACACTTTCCAAACTACTAATACTGTTACATATTTTATCATAAAATTTATTTTTGTCAACAGTTTTTTTACTTTAACAAAAACGGAGTTGAATATTCACATATTATGTGATATAATACACAATAAGGAGGAGTGCGGAATGTTCAAAAGCGTATTTACCAAATATATCACATTCATAAGTCTTCTCATATTTTTCTCGTTTGTGCTTCTCGTCATCACGGTGTCGGCTATGATATCCGAATATTCGGTCGAGACCAAGACCGAGCTTATGACGCGCACCAAAGACAACGCGCTGCTCGCGCTCGACACGTTCTACCGCTATGCCGAGACGGACGAGGTGCCGACTACTCTTGCGGGCAACGTCATCGCAATAGCCGAAGTCTCGGATTCGCTCATCTATTTCGTCCGTGCCGACGGTACTCTTGCCGTCACCAACGACACTTCCTTTGCCATCGGGGAACAGTTCTGCTCCGATACGGTACTCAAAAACATCCGCAGCTCGGCGTCGAACTATTCGCTCAGCCGAATGGACAATACGTTCGACGAGATGCGTTATAATATTTTCGGCAATCTGTACGACAAAAACGACGAATACATCGGCACTGTCATCGTTTCTTCGCTTTCCGTCAAGGACAATTCGCTGTACGGACCTCTTATCAGAACGCTTATCGTCGGTTCGATATGGATATTGCTCGCGTCGTGCATAACCGTCTACATCCTGTTCCAGCGTATCATTGACCCGCTCAAAAAGCTCAGCGACGCCGCAAAAGCCTTTGCAAAGGGCGACTTCAAAAAGCGCGTCCACGTCGTCGGCAACGACGAGGTCGCGGAGGTCGGCAGAGCGTTCAACAATATGGCGGGCGTGCTTGAAAAGAACGAGGAACTGCGTAATTCGTTCCTCGGCTCGGTCAGCCACGACCTGCGCACGCCGATGACGGTCATACTCGGCTACGTTGACGGCATACGCGACGGCACGATACCGCCCGAAAAGCAGGACTATTACCTCGGCATAATATCCTCCGAAGTAAAACGTCTGTCACGGCTCGTGAATACGCTGCTCGAAATATCGCGTATACAGTCCGGCTCGCGCAAGCTCAACAAGGTCAATTTCAACATCACCGAAAAGGCGCGTCAGATCCTTCTTTCGTTTGAAAAGAGGATAGACGAGAAAAAACTCGATATCGAATTCGAGTGCGGCGAGGACATCACCGTAAACGCCGATCCCGACGTGATACATCAGGTGCTTTTCAACCTCACCGATAACGCCGTCAAGTTCGTCAACGAAGGCGGAAAGATATCAATTTTCATCACGAACGAGGGCAAAAACGTCCGTTTCCGCATACGCAACACCGGCGACGGCATACCGTCCGACGAGCTGCCGCACGTCTTTGACCGCTTCTACAAGTCCGACCGCTCGAGAGGGCTTGACAAGACCGGCACGGGACTTGGGCTTTATATCGCCAAGACGAATATCTGCCAGCATAACGGTGACCTGACGATAGACTCCGTTCAGGGCGAATATACCGAATTCGATCTGACTTTGCCGCTTTAAGCGTCCTTTAAGATTCATATTGTATCATCATTGCATAAAGACAAGGAGGTTTCAGGCTATGAACGAAAACGAAGAACTGAACAGAACGGAAAACGAGTCCACCGATATACCGCAGAACGAAAATACTGAAACCATACCCGAAGTACAGCCCCGTCAGTACGATACGCAGTACGCTCAGTATGGACAGTACGGTGCGGACGTTCCGCCCGTGTACGATACTCCCGTCGCTTCTCCCAACAAGAATTATACCTACGTCTGGGACGGACAGAAATTCGTGGAGAACAAAAAGAAGAAAAACAGTCTTGCACTTGCGTGCGTCATAGGCGTTGCCCTCATAATCGCTATGATAGCCTTCACCGCGGCACTGCTCGTACACAGCAAAAACAACGCAGGCGAAACTTCAAACCCCGGAACGGTGTCCGAATCCGAATCCTCGGGCGGAGAAACGAGCAGGGAAAACAAAAAGACTCCCGTTATCGTCATTGACCCCACCGAGATCGAGCACGGCGACGTTTCCAAACTTTACGAGATCTGCTCTCCCGCGTGCTGCACCGTAAGACTTACGGGAGTCGGTCACGGAAGCGGATTTGTAGTTGACAGCGAAAACGGCTACATCGTCACCAACCACCACGTTATCGAAAATTACAACAAATACAACACGAAGATCGAAGCCGTGTTCTACGACGGCAGGACCTACGAAGCGAAGGTCGTCGGCAGCGACTCCATCACCGATATCGCCGTACTTCAGATAGAAGCGGATGACCTCGTTGCGCTTCCCATCGGCGACAGCAGCAAGTCCAAGGTCGGCGACACCGTCATCACGATAGGCACGCCGTATTCCGAAGCGCTCAAAGGCACTATGAGCCGCGGCGTCGTTTCCGGGATTGACAGAGAATTCGAGATAACCAACAGCAACGGTACTGCCGCAGGCACCGTGCTGTATATACAGATCGACGCTTCGATAAGCAGCGGCAACTCCGGCGGCCCGCTCATCAATATGAACGGTCAGGTCATCGGCATCAATTCAAGAGGCATCCACGAGCAAAGCTCCATATTCTCGTCGAGCGAGAACGTATACAACAACCTCAACTTTGCGATCCCTATGTCGTACGCGGCTGACGTTATCAACGAGCTTATCGAGTACGGCGAGGTAAAGAGCCACGCACAGTACGTCAAATCCACTCCCAAACTCGACATCACCATTTACATCAAATCCACCGCCACCGACGAAGCCAAGGCGAAATACGGCCTTCCCGACGACGTTCCCGCAGGGCTTCTCGTCATCGAGATATCGCGTTCGTCCGCGATCTACAAAGCGGGACTTGAACTGTACGATATAATCACCAAGTTCGACGATATCGAGATCAAAGAGCAATCCGACCTCGTTGCCGCACTTGCGGGCAGATCGGTCGGCGACAAAGTGACCATCACGGTTTACCGTATGTCGCGCCGCGGAGGCGGTCAGTACGTCGAACTGACCTTCAACCTCGAAGGCTCTGTGAATTAAGGAGACGGAATATGATTTTCGATTATAACAAAACGGAAGAAAAAGCCATCCCCGCATTCAAGGGCGGTGACGGCGAATACAACGTGCGTATGTGCGTTTCTTCGGGCTGCAAGCTGATGAAGGGCAGACTTGTTCCCGGCTCGTCCATCGGACTTCACACCCACACCGACGACGCCGAAGCGATATTCGTCATCTCCGGCAGCGGCAAAGCGGTCTGCGACGGAAACGAAGAACGCGTTTTCCCCGATACCTGCCACTTCTGCCCCAAAGGACACAGCCACACGCTCATCAACGACGGAAGCGAAGACCTCGTTTTCTACGCCGCCGTGATCGGATAATGGCGTAAGATCACATAATTTGCACTGATTATGTGAAAATAATCACATAATTTGCAGTTTTTATGTGAAAAGTGAAAAACAAAAGCAAGGAGACGGCATAAATTTGCCGAAGCTCCTTGCTTTTTTGTATTGCTTTTTGCTTGTCAGATAACCGGCGCGTCGTTTTCCTTCTTTACTTCGTCGCCGTCGTTGACGACGGGCTGCGCGTTTGCGTTCGTCTTTGCATAGACGAAGTTTCCGTTTTCGATATTGCAGTCCTTTATCAGGTCGCCGCTTGCGGCGTATGACGCGAAAGCCGCCGCCTTTTCGGGCGTTCTTACGTCCGTACCGGCGATAAATTCCTCAATGCCCGTGTTCACGGGATCGGATTTTTTGTAATTGGTCGCAACGTAGGACGAGGTCTGGAAGGTTATCTGCGCGTCTCCGTCGAGGGCGGTGAATACGCTGCCACCGTTTCTGACCTTTTCGGACACGGATTTTTTGAATATCTCCTGCTGGATGACGAGCGAACGATCCTGCACCGCGTTGGTTATGCTGCCGGTTTTGAAGCGCGACAGCGCTTTGTACGAAGCGTTCATTCCGCTGAATATCGTGTTTGCGGTTATCTCGTCGTTCCAGCCCTTGACCGCTTTCTGAAGGTCTGCCGGGTGAGTGGACGAGATATGCTCGGCTATCGCTCTGTCGGCGCTTTGACGCATATTCTTCTGCTCCTGGTCGAGGTCAACGATGAAGTGCGAAAGGGCGAACACATACTTGTTGTTTTCGGAATAAAGCTGCTTCGGATCGGAGATATCGCAGTTTTTCAGTTTTCCGTTTATGTATTCCTTCATCTTGACGATGCCGTTCACGTTGTATTTCGCAAGCGTGTCGAGGTCGCCGTTTTCGGACGTCATTATGTCTTTTATCAGTTTGCCCGCGTCGCGTTTTTCCTTTGCCATATAATCGGGATCGGCTATCTGCTCGATAGTCATTTTCTTTTCCGTCATAAGGTAGGCGACGACGTGGCTCTGCATCGCGGAACGGGTGAGGCTGAATTTGTGCGGGTTGTCAAGCCCTTCGGTGCTTTCGCTGCCGAAGAACTGCTCCTTGAGGTTGTATGAATTCTGACTTGCGAGCGACGCTCTGCCGATGTAGTTGAGCTTGAATACGCCGTCGATGCAGCCGGGAACCATTTTGAGCCTTTCGGAAGCGTCGGATGGTTTGTTGATGGCTTCAAACTTTTCTTTCAGCTCGTTTACCGCCTTGCACTTGGGGAAGACGATGCCTTCGGGGATGCCGAGCGGATGCTCGAAATGCCCCGTCCTGTCGTTGACGACAAGCTCGCCGGTCTTGGGATCGGGCTTGAAGATGCTGACCTTTTTGCCGTCAAGCTGGGCGGCAAGGATGATCTCCTCGGCGTTGCCGTTCTTCACGGAATCGTTGATGTAAGTCAGACACTCGGAGAAATCGGCGCCGTAGATCTCGCTTCCGGGATTTTTAGCCAAAAAGTCTTCTTCAAGATGTGCGCGGAGCGTCTTGTGACCGATCATAACGTGGTCAAGACGGTTCAGCTCCCCGTGACTGCGGTGTTCGAGTGACGCAAATTCCGAATCGAGGATGGCTTTGTAGGTGTCTTTCGCAAAGCGGATGTCGGCATCGACCTTGTTTTCGGCTTCCGTCAGGGCTTCCCGCTTGGCGGCGAACGCTTCGTGCGCCTCAACTGCCGGTCTGCGTTTGTTCTTCATGGCGACATCTATTGCTTCCTGCGCTGCTTTTGAAACGGGATCGCCGTATATTTCCTTGTCTTTTTTGTAATTTTCAAGACCTTTTGCACGTTCCGCGAGAGCGCTTTCGTAAGCGGATTTCTTTTTTTCGTAAGACGCGAATTGGGCTTCGTAGGGGTCTTTCGCCTTGCCGAAAATTCTTCCGAGCGTGGAATTGTAAAGTCCGGTCAGACCGCTGACGAACGACGCCCATCCGCCGGGACTGCGGGGCTTCACCGGCTCTTTTACGGTGAGCATTTCGTCGGGCATTATGAAGTAGCCGTCAAACTTTTCGGGATTCGTGTCAAGGTGAGTGCTTGCGTCGTCTGCGGCTTCGCGCTCGCTCTGGCTGACGTTGATTATCTTGTTCGAGAGCAGCATTTTGATGTTCGGATCGTCCGTTCCGCAGTAATCCTCGTTGGAAGCGTCCATCACAAGGCTGAGGTTTTCGGTGTCCATTCCGTCGAGCAGTTTAAGCTCGGCATAGTGGGGATCAAGGTCGTTTTCAAAATCCTTTTTGACGTTGCTGAGGTTGGAAGTGAGGATATCGACCTTGTGCTTCAGCGCGTTCAGCGCGGGCTTCGGAACGTAAAAGTCCTTGCCTATGTTGTCTATCATATTCTGATCCGCGTCGAACAGCGCGTCGATGAGCGTGCCGTACTTTTTGCAGACCGCGAGTTTTTCGTCCTTCGTTTTAACGGAAATGTCTTCGTCCTTTATCGCAAGGAGCCTGTTCAGCGAATCTCTCACGAATTCTTTTTTGAAATCCGCGTCTTCGGGATCGCTAGAGCAGAAACGATCGATCTTTGCCTGGTTGCGCTTCATCGCGGCTTCCGACGTGTCCTGCTCCAGAAAGAGGGAATACTGCCTTACGAAGCAGACGGGTGCGCCGTCGTAATTTCCGCACGCCGGTTCAAGAGCCCTTATCGCGTTCACGGTGTCGGACTGCTTTTTGAAGAACGACGCGACGGAGGCGGCTTTTTCGTGCTTTTCAAGCTCGGCTTTGTCGGTGAGGATGTCAAAAAGCTCCTTCGGCGACTTGGCAAAGGCGCGGTTCGCGCCCTTGATGCACTCGTTCATTTTGGAAAGCTCAAGGTATCTTTGCTTCATTTCGGCGTCGTTCACGCCGTTTTCGGCGGCAAATGCGTCGTAGGACGCGGAATAATCGGGAACTCCCCCGTTGTCAAGCTCTTTTATCCAGCCCGAAAGGTGGTAGCCCTTTTTTTCGCCCGGTACAAGATCATAAAGCGAGCTGCCGTCTCTCGACGACTTGCGGAAAGCCGTATGCGTTATTTTGCGGTAGATGTCGTTCTGCGATACAGAAATCGACTTTTCCATAATCTCTTCGACCGACACATTTTCTCCGCTTTTGCGTGCCTCGTCGATGTAAGAAAGCGACGCATAAGAGCGTCTGAGCTTTTCGAGGTCTGCGTTCGACGAATCCGCCCTTATGGTGGAGCCTTTGACCTTTTCCACCGTCTCGACGATGTCGGCAAGGCATCTCTTTTCAAAGACAGCCATTTCTTTTTCTCTGCCGTCGGGGAGAGAATCTATTTTTTTCTGAATGTCGTCTATCCGTTTGTTTATGTTGTTAAGTCCCATATTTTCTGCCCCTTTCCTTTTCGCTTTCAATACCCCGTGAGGAAGGAAAATATTACATTCTTTGCTGCATTTTTTTTTGCGGTTTTTTAAGTTTTTTCGGGGCGAAATGAAGCGTTTGCTTCGCAAACATGAAGCAGAAACCTTACGGTTTCTATGAAGCGCTCACTTCGTTCGCATGAAGCGAAGCCGCCCGCGTTTCTCCAGTTCTCTCATTTCATTTCTTCATTAGCGAAGCGTCTTCATTCTTCATTAGCCCCGTATAGGGGCGACTTCATTCTACCAAACGTCGTATATTCAAGGTAAGAAATCGAAAAAGTCGTTTTTATTCTCCGTCTGTTTTGTCTGCGCCGCCTGCAAGTGCGGGCTTCTTTTTCTTCTTTTTAACTATAATGAGTGCCGCAACGCCGCCGAGAGCGACAACTGCAACGGCAATGACGATCCAAATGTAGCCTTCGGAGAGGACGGAAGCAAACATCCATGCATTTTTGTCGTCGTAGGCTTCTACCTTAGCATTTCCACTGTAGGAAACTGAACACTTATGATTTGTTTTGCTGTTGCCGATAGCGTAAGAACCATTTCCACCCCATGCTTTGACTGTGCCGCCTTTTATATAGACCGCAGAACCTCCTATGTCGAAAGTTGTTCCACCGCAGCCTATACCGGCAGCTTCATATCCGCCATGTGCTTCAACGTAACCGTCGTTGATCGTGACATATGATACAGCACAGTTTCCGCTGCCGATCCCGGCTCCGTCAAAACCTCCGTGGGCAATCACACGTCCGTTGTTAATTGTGACAAAAAGACCGGCCATATCTCCGCTGCCGATCCCGGCTCCATTATAACCACCGCGCACATCTACGTTTCCTCCGCAGATAATGACTTCGCCGGCGCCTCTATATAGGTCGAGAACCGCCAACACACCGGTTTTAAGGTCCGTCTCATCCTCGCTGTCACTTCCGATACCGGCACTTTCATCAGGTGCGCCGGTCACCTTGATATAACCCATGTTGTTGTTCTCTGACAGGTCTATCGAATCACTGCACACGGTAAGCTTTGTGTGATTTTTGACATGGATACCGCCGGACGTAGTAATGCCGCAGCCGTCAAGCAACGTGATCTTTACGTCCCCGTTGATCTGCAAACGGGTACTGCCGAAATCAAGCTGACTGTCAACAATATACCAGCCGGTATCCAAAGTAGTCGTTTCGGTGGTCAAACGTATAATTCCGGGAATATCAAAATACGACGTCGAAAAGGTTTCACTGTCTGCCCTTCCGCAGACAGCACAGCTCTTGTAATACCGCACATAGCTGCCCTCTACCTTGTATTTATCATCCACTGCCTCGATAAAGTTGTGCGGTTTTTTTCCTTCATCGTAGTACAGCGGTATTCCTGCAGTGTTGTTAATCCAATGGTAGTTGGCATCGTGCTTGTATGTGTCGATATAAGGCATACATATCCGATAGTTGACCGCTCTGTCCAGACGCGGGTTGTTCTTTCCCGATACCTGATCTCTCGGAAAATTGTCTTGTTCTCCGAAATAGTAAACCGTCTCCAACACCGTGCAATCGTAAAATGAGTCTTCCGAAATTGAGGCAAGAGAATCGGAGAAATAGATCGTCCTCAACTTATAGCAGTAATCAAACGCATATATCCCGATGTGAACATTCTTGTTCTCACTCTTTTTGAAGCTGCCGATTGCCAGTGTTTCCATGTTTTCGCAGTCGTAAAACGCTCCCTTTTCAATATAAATTTCCTTGCCGGTAACATTTTTTCCCTGAACAGTTGGAAAACTGTTATTTTTTGCAAAGGCTCGAATGGCTGCATAATCCGACTTGATATATACATTTTTCAGACCAAACGTTTTGGAGAACGCATATTGTCCGATGTAAAAAACCGTAGAGGGAATTACAAGATCAATTTTGGCGTTTTCGGTATAATAGCCTGCATAGTAAAAAGCGTAATCTTCGATCATTTCGATATCATCGCCGAGTTCGATCGTTTCTAAATAATAAAAGTACGCAAACGCATAACTGCCGATTCGGGTGATGTTGTCCGTTTCTTTGATACCCACCTTGAGATGCTTTACCGTATTGTATGCGTTATATTCATACCACGGCGCTTCATCCTTGGCATAATTCTTCATATTGCCGTTCCCCCAAATGGTCAGGGTTTCGTAGTCCTTGCTCAGCCCCCAGTGAACTTCGCCGTCACTACCGCATAGCCCTTGTGCCGCATACGTTTCCTCTGCACTCGCCGGCACGGCAAACACGGTCAGCATGGCGGCAAGCAGAACCACCGTTAAGAGCAAACTTGCAATTTTTTTCATCATAAATCGCTCCTTTATATGTCTTTATCTCTTTATACGAATGAAAACGAAAAAGGTAAACTGTTTTTCGTGATTTTTTTCGATTTTTTGATTTGATACTTCAGTATAGCATATTTTTTGCAGGATTTCAAGGGAAAAAGGGAATGAAGCGTTTGCTTCGCAAACATGAAGCAGAAACCTTACGGTTTCTATGAAGCGCTCACTTCGTTCGCATGAAGCGAAGTCGCCCGCGTTTCTCCCGGTCTCTCATTTCATTTCTTCATTAGCGAAGCGTCTTCATTCCTTCATTAGCCCGCAAGGGCGACTTCATTCCACCAAACAAAAAACGCCTTTCGGCGTTTTTGTTTGGTGGAGACGGAGGGGCTCGAACCCTTGACCTATGCGTTGCGGACCCATCCCTCTCCCAACTGTGCTACGCCCCCATCGTTATTTTATCTAACGCGTGCAGTATAGCATTTTCCGTCCGCGTTGTCAAGCGTTTTTTCCCAAAAATCGGATTGACTTGAAGAATATATGATGATATAATGAAAAAAAGACAAAAAACAAAGGAATGATGTTATATGAAAAAAGAATACGCGCTTTACGCCGTCGAGAAAACAAAGGAGCTGCTCGCCATAGACAGTCCGTCGGGCTACACCGCTGCCGCTGCCGAATGGGTGAAAACGCAGTTTGAGTCCTTCGGCTTCAAAGCGGAATATACCCGCAAGGGCGGAGTTCTCGCATATCTCGGAGGAAAAGACGAAAACGACGGTCTGCTTCTCGAAGCCCACACCGACACGCTCGGCGCGATGGTCGCCGAGGTGAAATCAAACGGCAGGCTCCGCGTCACGCCTCTCGGCGGTATGAAAGCCGAAAACGGCGAGACCGAAAACGTCCGCGTTTACACTCGCGGCGGCAAGGTTTACGAAGGCACGCTCCAGATAAAGAATGCGTCAGTTCACGTCAACGACGACTATTCCTCCACGCAGAGGACATTTGGTACCACCGAGGTCGTGCTTGACGAGGACGTGAAGTCCGCTTCCGACACCCGCTCCCTCGGGATCGAGGTCGGCGACATCGTGTGCTTCGAGCCGAGGACGCGCGTCACCTCGTCCGGCTACATAAAAAGCCGCTTCCTCGACGACAAGCTCTCCGTCGGCATACTGCTTGCCTACGCAAAATATCTGCGCGACAACGGCATCGCCCCCGAAAGAAAGGTGTACGTCCACGTCACCGTGTACGAGGAAGTCGGTCACGGCGGCTCGGCGTCTCTGCCGGACGGCGTTACCGAGGCGATAAGCGTCGATATGGGCTGCGTCGGCGACGGACTCAACTGCACCGAAAAGCAGGTCTCCATCTGCGTCAAGGACTCGGGCGGCCCGTACAGCTACGACGTCGTTACCAAGCTGATAGACGCGGCAAAGAAAGAGGGCGCCGACTACGCGCTCGACGTTTACCCGCACTATTCCTCCGACGTTGAAGCCACGCTCAAAGCGGGCAGCGATATCCGCCACGGGCTTATCGGCTCCGGCGTTTACGCAAGCCACGGCTACGAAAGAAGCCACATCGACGGCGTGTTCAACACGCTCAAAGTCCTCAAAGGCTACGTTGACTGAATTATGAAAAAGAAAATACTGCCGTTCTTTCTTGCGCTCTCTCTGCTGCCGCTTTTCGTGCTGATGCCGCAGGCGGCGAAAGAAAAAGCAAAAAACGACGCGCAGGAGACGCACGTTTACACCGACGACGAGATCCTTGAACGTATCGACGAGCTGTTTTCTAAACTGCGCGGCAAACGCTTCACCACCGACTGCTCCGACTGCGGGAACAGCGTATGCGAAAAGTGCCGTCTTTCAAAGGTAATCAGATCGTCGTGGTTCATCGAAGAATTCGGCGAAACGGATATCCGTCAATATCCGCCCCACACAAGCGGATTCGATTCCGACGGATGGTCGTGCTACGCTTTCGCGGAGTTTGCGTCGTGGTACATTTTCGCGGAAAGCGTCGATTCCGTCGTTGCCCTTGAGCCCGTCGGGACGTACAGATTCAACTATGAGGAAATGAAGGATCACGCCCATATCGGGGACAACCTCAGGTGGGACACGACCGCTTACAAATCGTCGCTCAACCATTCGGCGATAGTAATTTCGGTGGATTCGGACGGCGTGAACGTGCTTGACTCCAACTGGGAATACGGCACCTACGGACACAATTACATCCGCAAGCACAAGATATATTTCAACGACTCCGACGTCAGAAACTCACCGGTACATATTTCGGCTTACGCAGACCGCGAAAAATGCGGCTGTGTGGAGAAATACGCCGGAGTTTACACCACCGACAACGTGTCCGGCACGCTGACGATACGTTCGGGGCACGGGACGTCTTTTGCCGCTCTCGGCAGTATTCCCGCGGACGGGATCTTCAAGGTGACGAAGGCAAACGGGAAGTGGGCGCACGTCGAATATAACGGTATCGAGGGGTACGCTTCGATGACCTATATGAGGCGTCTGTATATCCGCGGCGACGTCAACGGCGACAGAGCCGTCAATGCGTCCGATGCGGCGTACCTTCTCCGCCACACGATGCGTCCGCTGCGGTACCCTTTGGAGCAAAGCGGCGATATGAACGGCGACGGCAATACCGATACCGACGATGCGGTGCATCTCCTTCGCCATACGATGAGACCTGACAAATATCCGCTCGCGGACTGATTATCGCTGACGCGAAATGATATATTGCCTTAAGGCAATATGATATACGCCTGCGGCGTATGATATATCGCGCTGCGATATGATATGTTGCTTCGCAACATTGAGGTGATTATTTTCACGCGGAAGCGTGAAAATAATTTCTTCGATTGGAAAGAATATAAAGAAAATGACAGCCGCAAAAAGCTGTCATTTTTCCATTCTTCTGAAAACTGAAAACTGAAAACTGAAAACTTACTGTCCTTTTTCCGTCTTTCCCTTTTTCGGCACATATTCCGGGCGGGGAGAGATCTCGCCTGCTTTTTTCAGCGACATCTTCGTGAGCGCGGGGCCGACGATCTCATACACCAGCACCGAGAAAAGCACTATGTTGCGGATCAGCGAGCCGCTGCCGGGAAGATTCTGCGCGGTTATCGTCATACCGAGCGCAACGCCTGCCTGCGGGAAAAGCGTTATGCCGAGGTACTTGCGTATCGTAGGCGAGCAGCCCATAAAGCCGGACGAAACACGCGCACCAAAATATTTGCCGGCACAGCGCGAGATTATGTAAACCAAACCGATGCCCACTACCGCGGCTTTCGCAAGCACGTTCAGCTCAAGCTCGGCACCGCTTATGACGAAGAAAAGCGCAAACAGCGGATGCGTCCATTTGTCGCACCTTTCCATAAGCTCCTCGGAAAAGTCGCATTCGTTGCAGAACACCGTTCCGAGCATCATACACACGAGCAGGGGAGAGAAGCCTATTCTCACGCTGCCTATCTCAAATTCGAGCATAGAGAGCGCAACGGTGAGGAAAACGTAGGTTATCGAGATCGAAAGACGCTTTGAATTTGAATGGAAGAACCTTTCGGAAAACGTGAAAAGCTGTCCCATAACGAAACCGAGAAGCAGCGATGAAGCGATTTCGATAAGCGGCTCGACGACCGTACCGATGACGCTTATCCTGCCGGAAGTCAGCGATTCCGCGATGCCGAACGAAACGGCGAACACCACAAGTCCCACGGCGTCGTCAAGTGCGACGATCGGAAGCAGGATGTCGGTGGGCGGGCCTTTTGCCTTGTACTGACGCACTACCATCAGCGTCGCCGCCGGAGCGGTCGCGGTGGCTATCGCGCCGAGCGTTATCGCGGCTTCGATCGTAAGCTCGTCGGGGATTATGAAATGAAGAACGATGAGCGCGATATCGACGAACAGCGTCGCGGTGAGCGCCTGGAACACGGCAACGACCGTCGCCTGCCTGCCTATTGATTTGAGCTGGCTGATGCGGAATTCGTTGCCCATCGCAAAGGCGATGAAGCCGAGCGCCACGTTGGAGATAAGACCGAGGGACTCGACCTTTTCAAGCGACGTGAATCCGAGCCCGTCAACTCCGAACAGTCCGAGACAGAACGGGCCGACGAGGATACCCGCGATAAGGTACGCCGTAACGTCGGGAAGCCCGAATTTTCTCGTTATACGGGACACGAAAAGCCCCGCCATCAAAGCTATTGAAATACTGAGTAAAATTTCCATAATCAGTGACCTTCACAAAACATAACATTACATTGAATATTATATACGCGCCGCCGCTTCTTTCCAAGACTGAAATTTAACATAATTTTGTTGTTATTTTCACTTATTTGTGATATAATAGACAAAATCCCAAAAAAGGTGGTATTGTTTTGGTAAAAAAGAAAAGGCTCATCTCTCTGCTTCTTGCGGCGGGAATATTGTTTGCGGGAGGATGCACAATGACCGAAAACGAAAACTCAAAAACCGAAAGCGAAAACTCCGCTGTTTACGTTCCGGAAATGTCAGAAGAAATATCCGTCACAATGTCGGAGGAAATACCGGCTGAAAGCTCCGCGGAAAGTTCCGCGGAAAGCGCAGAAGAAGCAAGCCTGCCGGAAGAAAGCATCGTTTCCGAAGAGACAGAGCCGGACTACCCGTATATCTATACGGATAAAGATACATACACACTCAAAGAAAAGATCACGGTCTATTATAAAAACACGGACAAGCTCGACTGGGTAGGCATCTATCCCGAATTCGTCGAGCCGGGTTCGATGAACTCGCTCGTGTGGCAGTATTCGGTGGGAAACGGCACGCTGACATTCAACGCAGGCGCTCTCAAAGAGGGCGGATGCTATGACATTTACCTTTGCGACAACGACGGCTACGACGTGCTTGACCGCGTGAGCATCATAATACTTTCCGAAGACAAAACCGATTACGGCGTGTCGGACGCGGTATATCATTCCGAAAAGAATAACGGCGTCGGTAAAGCGTATGTCGAAATAACTCCGTCGAGTGAAAAGGAGCTTACCTATATCGTGAGCTGGAGCAGCGGGAACAAAGCCGTCTCTTCCTACGCGCCCATAGCGCAAACGAAGCATAAGGGCGGCGAAAAATTCGTCATCAGCTTCAACGACTGCCTGTTTATGCCGGAAGACGCCGATGGGATCGAAATAAAAGTCAAAGAGGGCGAATCCGCTCCGCTTTACGTTTCCGCCGACGGCACGCTCAAGCTGACAGATTCAAAGCTGCTTTATCGTTTCTCGGTGCTTACCGACCTGCATATCACAAGTGACAGAGCCGCGCACATATCGCACCTCAAGACCGCGCTGCGCGAAATAAACGCTCTCGCTCCCGAAAGCATCGCCATTTTCACCGTCGGCGACAACACCGACAAGGGAACGGTCGAGAACTACGAACTGCTCTTCAAAACCATTGACGAGGGTATGGAGGATTCGGAAATCCCGATATATTTCACCGTCGGGAATCACGATCTTGTGTTCAACGGAACGTATACGAGCCAGGTCGAAATGTTCAAAAAGTACACGGGTATGCCCGGCGTGCATTATTCCGTGGAGCTTGAAGGCACGAAATTCATCGTCCTCGGCTCGGACGAGCAGGTAGGCGAAGGCGTGATGCACACGTCGCAGCTCGACTGGCTCGAAAACGAGCTTGCGTCCGTCGGCAAAGAAAAGCCGGTATATCTGTTTATGCATCAGCCGCTTGTCGAAACGGTGTCGGGCTCGTTCTATTCAAAAGACCCCGACGTTCAGTATTGGTACGGCTTTTCGGGCGCAAACACAAGACTGCGCAAAATACTCGGGGAATACCCGAACGCCATACTTTTCACGGGACACACGCATTGGACGTTTGAAAGCGAAGGTCCCGTGTCCTACGGGAACGGAAGCGACGCTTCGTTCGTCAACTGCGGTGCGGTAGGCTATCTGTGGACGGACGACAACGATTCCACGGGCGGCTCCGAAGGATATTATATCGAAGTATACGAGGACTACATACTGCTTCGCGGCAGGGAATTCGTAAGCGAAAAATGGTGCGCCGCCGCGCAGTTTGCGTTTCCTATTAAATAATTATAAAGGAGTTTTTGGTATGGGCAAAATAGATTTAAGCGGGTATTTCTGCGGCGACAACGGCGTGCTTATATGTCCGCTCGAAGGCGGGGAAGATATCGTTTCGCACAACGCGCACAAGTGTTTTATGACGGCAAGCGTCATCAAGACGTTCGTGCTGGCGTACTATCTGACTTACGAAAAGGACTTTGACCGCGTGATTGATATCCCCACGGAAAAGCACATCGAATTCAGCACGGTGACGGAGCTTGGGCTTACTTACGCATCGGTGAAAGAACTGCTTATCTTTATGATGGCAAACAGCGACAACACCGCGACGAATATGCTTTTTGAGGATGCCGGATTTGATGAACTCAACACGTTCTGCCGTGACGTATTGCAAACCGAATGCACCGTCGTCGGCAGAAAGATGCTCGACTACGACGCGATAAAGAAAGGGCACGACAATCTGTCGTGCGCTTCCGACTGCCTCAAAGCGATGAAGTATGTGCTTTCATACCCGATGGGACGCGAAATTATGGGCAGATACAAGTCACTCAACGGCATTATGAAATATGTTTACGACAAAAACGTCGAATTTTACGGCAAAGGCGGCAGCATCGACGGAGTGCTGAACGAGATAGGCGTAATAAAGAACGAAGACGGAAAGTATATGTTCGCCGCAGTTTTCACCCGCGGCAAGGCTGTGGACGATGCCGAATTCCTTATGGCAAAATGCGGGCTTGTTTCCCTCGGAAAAGAGCGTCCGGTAATATGAAAACGGATATGAATATCGAATACATATCGAAAGGAGCAACAGTGAAAAAAAGGATCAGAGCTTACGGTGTTTTCCGCACGGCAGTCGCGCTTCTCGGCTCGCTCATTGCTTTTTACGGCGTCTGTGTCGGGCTGTACAGACCGTTCGCCTACGTTTTTATTGCCGTCGGTGCCGCACTCATACTGCTTTCATATTTTTGGGAAAGGATAAAAAAGACGGGAATGGTCACGAAAATAGTGCTTCTTACTCTCTTTGCCGTCATTTTTGCCGACTTCGCCGTGTGCGAAGCGCGGATAATCTATGCGTCCCGGGGAAAAGAAACCGACGATTCCGATTACGTCATAATCCTCGGCGCAAAGGTGAACGGCGAAACTCCGTCAATGGAGTTTGCCGAAAGGATACGGCTTGCCGCGTCTTATCTTGCCGAGAACCCGGCATCCGTCGTCATAACGACGGGCGGAAAGGGGAACGACGAACAGATCTCCGAAGGGATCGCGGCGCGGAGAATGCTTCTGTCACTCGGGATCGCCGAGGAACGGATACTCACGGAGGAAAAAAGCACGTCCACGGACGAAAATTTTAAGTATTCGCTTGAGCTGATAAAAGAAAACGGCGGAAGCGAGAACTCAAAGATAACCGTCGTTTCGTCCTCGTTCCACCTTTTCCGTGCTTCCCTTATCGCGGAAAAGTACGGATTTTCCGATATATACACAATGGGCAGCACGGGCAAGCTCTTACTCGTCCCGTTCTACTACGTCCGCGAATATTTCGCTTATACCAAGTACAGACTATTCGATTAAAGAAAGAAACACGCAATGAAAAACAACTCCAAAGAAGAACTTTTCGAGCGCACGCCGGTACCCAAAGCGGTCGCGTCGCTCGCCATTCCCACCGTGGCGGCTTGCCTCGTTATGGTGCTGTATAACCTTGCCGATACATATTTTGTCGGCAAACTCAACGATCCCGTCGAGACGAGCGCGGTGACGCTTGCCGCTCCCGTGCTTCTCGCGTTCAACGCCGTGACAAACCTGTTCGGCACGGGATGTTCAAGTATGATGAGCCGTTCACTCGGCGCAAAGGACTACGACTCGGTCAAACGCAGCTCCGCTCTCGGCTTTTACGGTGCGCTTTTCTGCGGCATCGCATTTTCGCTTGCGGCGACTCTGTTCAGACCGGGACTGCTTCACATCCTCGGCGCAAACCCGACCAACTCCGCATCTACCGCCGGATATCTGTTCTGGACGGTGACTCTCGGCGCGATACCGTCGATGCTTAACGTCGTAATGGCAAACCTCGTCCGTTCCGAGGGCGCGGCGCTGCACGCCAGCATAGGCACTATGAGCGGCTGCGCGCTGAATATGCTGCTCGATCCGTTTTTCATAATGGATTGGGGGCTTGGTATGGGCGCGTCCGGTGCAGGACTTGCAACGCTGATCTCCAACTGCGTCGCCTGCCTTTATTTCTTCGTCTATCTCGTACTTAAAAGAGGCGACACCTTCGTCAGCATTTCGATAAAGAATCTGCGCATCAACAAAAGGATATTCACGGGCGTGTTCGGCGTGGGCGTTCCCGCGTCGATACAAAACCTGCTCAACGTCACCGGAATGACGGTGCTGAACAACTTTATGTCCGCCTACGGCGACAACGCGGTCTCGGCAATGGGCATCACCCACAAGGTGGCAATGGTGCCGCTTTACGTTTCAATGGGTATCGGGCAGGGGATAATGCCGCTCGTCGGCTACAATTTCTCGTCGGGCGACCGAAAGCGTATGAAGGACACGATCCGCTTTACCGAGCTTGTCGCGGGTGCGTTCACCGTTGCGGCGACCGCCGTGGTGTTCTTCTTCCCGTCGCCGATAATAAAAATGTTTATGGAAAACGGCGAAGTCGTGGAATACGGCGGAGCGTTTTTACGCGGTGCGTCTGTCGCGCTTCCGTTTTTGTTCTTCGATTTCCTCGCGGTAGGCATCTTTCAGGCGTGCGGAATGGGCAAGCAGTCGCTCATCTTTGCGATACTGCGAAAGGTCGTGCTTGAAATACCCGCGCTTTTCGTGCTTGACAGACTTTTCCCGATGTACGGTCTTGCCTACGCGCAGCTCGTCGCCGAATTCGTACTCGCCATCGCGGCGTTCGTGATACTCGAAAGATTGATGAGAGATAAAAACAAGTGATTTTTATTCAAGCACTATCTTTTTGCTTCTGAAATCGCAGAGCCTGTTGTCGTAACCGGTGTTGTCGGAATAAAGACGTAATGTCGTGCGTGCTTTCTTCTCGCCGCAGACCGCTTCGACCTCATAATCGCCGTAAAAGCCGCGGAAATTCAGACGTTTGTCGGTAAAACCGTCAATATTCGTCCTCCACGTTTTGTTTATCAGTTCGTCGAGGACTTTGTAAGCGGGCTTCACGGTGCAGTCGTTGCGGATAAGTCCGCCGAAATACTTGTTTTCGCTGCCGTAGGCGGTGCCGTCGGCAAAGTTCCACCACACCGTCGCTTTCACGTTTTTCTGCGAGAACCAGAGCGTGAAAAGACGCTTTGTCAGTTCGGATTGCAGTTCCTCGTCGTATTCGTCGTTCGACCACGAAGGAATGTTTATTTCCGAAATGTGTATCGGAAGCCCGAAATCGCCGTATCTTTCAAAGACGTCGAGAAGGCGGAGAGGATTGCAGAGCGTTTTGAGTTCGGCGTCGGCTCTGTCGCGGTGCGCGTAGCAATGATACTGCATACCGATGCCGCCGATGGGCGCGCCTTTTGCAATGTTGTCTTTCAGAGCCATATAGTAAAAACTGCGGTTGCCTTTATAGGCGGGATCACCGAAGGTCTCATAGCCGCCCTCGTTCCAGAAAAGACGTGTGTAAGGGAAATACTTTTTTGCAAGCTCAAACGCCCATTTTTCGTGATCGTCTTCGTCGGTGATCGGAAGATTTCTCGACCCGTTGCCGGGGTATGCGTTCTTGTATACGGTTATCATCTCGTTGATGACGTCCATATCGACGAAAATGTTTCCGTAGCGGTCGGCGATCTCCTTGACGCGCTTTTCGATAAGTATTTTAAGCTCTCTTGGGTCTTCGGGTATCCAGTCCGGCTGAAAAGCGTTGTAGACAAGGCAATGACCTTTCATCCTTAACCCGTTCTTTTCGCAGAACTCCACCGACGTGTCGAACGGCGGACGGCGGTAAACGGAAACGCTGTCTTTTCCGAATCTCGGCTTTCCTTTTTCCGGTTCGAGCGTGTCCCAATACATCGGAAGTACGGCGTAGTTGAATATTTTGGTGAATCTTTCTTCAAAGATATCATCGCGCTCGTCACCGAAACCGCCGAGCCAGAACGTAGTCGCGCCGAAGTTGAATTCGTGCGTTTTCTGTGTCACCTTATATTGTACGTTGTCGAGTGCGTTTCCGTCTTTGTCGGTGAAAGTGAGCGCAAACTGACCTTTGCGGTTTTCCTCGGTGTCGCGCTCGATCTTGCTTTTGACGTAATAGTCGTAACTGTCGTACTTTTTAATTACATTTTCAAGCTTGTTTTCCATAAAAACTGACCTTATTTTTCGTATTTTTCGGCGGCTTTTTCAAGGATATCGCGTATATTCAGCTTCTGCGGGCAGACGTCCTCGCACTGACCGCATTTTATACATTCGCCGGCTTTTCCCGATCCGCTTTTTATGACGTAATCGTAGTGCCCTTTTCCGTCTTTGCCGAACATTTTTTCCGCATTGAGAGCCGAAATGATGTTCGGAATGGCGATCTTCATCGGGCATCCGTCGGTGCAGTAGCGGCAGCCGGTGCAGGGGATCGCAAGCCCTCTGATTATGGAGCAGACCTTGTTTACGGCTTCCGTTTCCGTGTCGTTCAGCGGAGCGTAATCCTTCATCGTTTTTATGTTGTCTTCTACCTGCGCGATATCGCTCATTCCCGAAAGCACCATAAACACGTTTTCGCAGCCTGCGGCAAAGCGGAGCGCGTAGGACGCGGCATTGTCGTTGCCGAGAGACGCAAATACTTTCTTCGCGTCGTCCGGGATATTCACAAGGCTGCCGCCCTTGACCGGCTCCATAACGATGACTTTTTTGCCGTATTTGCGGCAGATATCAAGGCATTTTCTGCCCTGAACGCGGTTGTCGTCGTAATCGAGATAGTTTATCTGTAATTGCACGACTTCGACAAACGGCTTTTCACTCAGTATTTTTTCGAGCATCTCGGGGCTGTCGTGGAACGAAAGACCGAGATGCCTTATTTTGCCTTCTTTTTTCAGTTCATACGCGGTCTCATAGGCACGGCAATCGCAGAATTTCACATAGTTTCCGGCGTGCTGCGCGTGCATAAGGTAAAAATCAAAATAATCGACTCCGCATATTTCAAGCTGTTCGGCGAACACACGTCTGATATCTTCTTCCTTTTCAAACATAAATCCGCTGAGCTTGTCGGTGAGAACGTAAGCGTCACGCGGGTAACGGCTTGTCAGACATTCCCTCACCGCAACTTCGCTCTGCCCGCTCAGATATCCGTGCGCGGTATCGAAATAGTTGAATCCGCTTTCGAGGAATTTATCGACCATAACGGAAAACTGCGGCAGATCGACCTTTTCACCGTCCATAGGGAGCCGCATACAGCCGAATCCGAAATTCTTTTTTATTCTTTCCATAAACCCACACTCCTTTTTCTTTTATCTTATCACAGTTTATCGCGTTTTTCCATAGTTTTTGCAAAATAATTCGCATAACTATTTGTTGACAATGAACGGAATGGATATTATAATTTAAGAAAAAAACGGAAGGAAGAACGAAATGAAAAAACTTATCTCCCTTTTACTTATCGCCGCGCTTGCCGCTTTTTCGCTTTTTGCGTGCGGAACGACTGTCGGAACGGACGTTTCTGGCGAAAGCTCGGAAGCAGTTTCCGCGGAGACGTCGGCTGATACGTCTGCCGAAGAAGTGCCGACGACCGAAATGAAGACGATCTCGTCCGACGTACTGCGCGACAAGATAGCCGGCTCCTGGGCGGCTCAGATGATAGGCGTCACCTGGGGCGCACCGACCGAATTTCTGTACTGCGGCAAGACCGTCCCCGAAGCAAACGTGCCGGAATGGAAAAGCGAAATGATAAATTCGGCTTTTTCGCAGGACGACCTTTACGTCGAGATTCCGTTCATCGAAGCGATGAAGGACAACGGCTCTGACTGCGGTATCACGGTCATTGCCGAATATTTCAAAAACACGCTTTTCGACCTTGACCACGCGAATCTGCAGGGCAGGGAAAACTTAAAGCGCGGTATTCCCGCACCCGACAGCGGAAGTTATCTCTATAACTACCACGCCGACGACATAGACTGGCAGATCGAAGCCGATTTCCTCGGCAATTTCTACCCGGGACTTGTGAACGAAGCGGCAAAACGCGCATTCGATATCGGGCATATCACCAACTACGGCGACGGCGTTTACGGCGGCGTTTACGTTGCAGCCCTCCATTCGGCGGCTTTCTTTGCGGAAAGCATCGAAGAAGTCACCGAGGCGGCTCGTCTCGTCATCCCCGAAGGGACGAAATTCCGTTCAGTCATCGACGAAGTGACCGAATGTTACGAAAAAGGTATGACCTGGGAAGACTGCTGGAAGCAGATAGACGGTAATTGGAGAAAGACCGCCAAATGTATCCGCTACAAGGACGGCGACGCCGATATCGACGCCAAACTGAACGCCGCTTTTGTGCTTATCGGGCTTCTCTGGGGCGACGGCGATATGGCAAAAACCATTGAAATATCTATGCGTTGCGGTCAGGACAGCGACTGCAACCCGTCAAGCGCCGCCGCGATACTCGGCACTCTGTACGGATATGACGCGCTCGACGATATATACGTCCGTTCGCTCGACAGAAATACCGCAAAATTTTCATATACCGACTTCACTTTTGACGACTGCGTGAACGTCAGCTTTGACCTTATGAAAGAAACTCTCGCCATTTACGGTGCGGAAGAAAAGGAGGGTATCTTTGAGATACCCGTTGACATTTCTTATACTCCCGTTACGTTTGAGCAGTGGGGCGACGACGAGATAGTTGCGTATTTCACCGCCGAAGCCGTTTCCGACGGCAAGATAAACATTGCTTCCGACGTGTCTGTTCCCGTCGGAGGTGACGCGGGCAAGATCAAGCATACGCTTGATATGGGCGACGGCACGGTGCTGCCTTTCTTCACCGGCTCGTATCAGTACACCCAAAACGGAAAATACACCATCACTTACACCGTGAGCCTCGGCGGCAAAACCTCGTCCGCGACATACGACGTGGAGATAACGGACATCGAAAACCCCGTCGATCCCGACGATGAAAGCAGAACGCTTGAGCAGAACAGCATACTTATCGTGTCCGTCGGCGAGCCGATGGGCGCAGGCTGCCACGATTCCGAAATAATCAGGGACGGATATGTTCCGAAAACGAACGAATTTTACGGAAAAGTGCAGTACGACACGTTCTGCTACAATTACACCGACCACGAGGAATACTTCGGCTACATCTTCCGCGGAGAAAAAACGGTTTCTTCCGTTGCGTTCACCGAGGGCGCACATTTTGACAACGGCGGATGGTTCAAGAACGGAAGTCTCCGCCTTGAAATACTTATCGACGGCGAATGGGTGAAAGCCGATTGCACCGTCAGCCCCGACTACCCGGATTCCGACAGTCAGTCCGCTTTCGGCGCGGCTTATGAAACGTACACCTTCACGCTCGGCACACCGACGGCGTGCTACGGTGTCCGTGTCATCGGTTCGGCAGGCGGCAGCGTGCATTTTACCTCGATAGCGGAGCTGGACGTGGAATAATTCATATTATATTCCGTACATAAGTGATATGCAAGTGATTTTTTTTCGAAACTATTGACTTGAAGCAATAATTTTGATAGAATAACACCGTAAGCAAGATATACACGGAAAACAGCTTTTCAGAGGATGCCGGAATGTCAAAAGACGAAAAAACCAATGTTATGCGGGTGCTGGAACAAAAGAAGATACCTTACACCGGCTTTTGCTATACCGATTCGCCCGTCACGGTAGGTACGGAGATCGCCCGTCTTCTCGGCGAAGATCCCGAAAGGGTGTTCAAAACTCTCGTGACTACGGGAAAAAGCGGGGATCATTACGTTTTCGTCATTCCTGTCGCAAAGGAGCTTGACCTTAAAAAGGCGGCAAAGGCTGTCGGCGAAAAGGCGGTCGAAATGCTGCCGCAGAAGGAGCTGCTGCCCCTTACGGGTTATATCCACGGCGGCTGTTCGCCGATAGGGATGAAAAAGTTTTTTACCACCGTGTTCCACGAAAGCGCTTCGGCGTTTGAAAAAATATATTTCAGCGCCGGAAAAGTCGGATATCAGGTCGAAGTCTCGCCGTCCGACGTTTCAAAAGCCATCAGATTCACTTACGCAGATATTACGGTATAAAAATAATTTATTATAAAGGAGCAATTTATTATGAGAATAGTTACAATAAGCCGTGAATTCGGAAGCGGCGGCAGAGAACTCGGAAAACGTATCGCCGAATACCTCGGTTACGATTATTACGACCGCGAGATCATCAATTCCATCGCGGAAAACTGCGGCGTCAACGCCGATTACGCCAAGTATATGCTCAACCATTCGTTCCCGCCCACGGTCAGCCTTACTATGCGTCAGTCGTTCCATATGCCCGAAATGATCCAGTCGTCTCAGCTTCAGCTTCTGCGCGAGCAGACCGACGTTATCAAGAACATCGCCAAAAAGGGACGCGACTGCGTCATCATCGGCAGAAACGCCGATATCCTCCTTGCCGAATATAAGCCGTTCAACATCTTTGTCTGTGCCGACGTCAACACCAAGCTTCTCCGCTGTGCCGAACGTGCCGCAAACGGCGAGAACATCACCGCAAAGGAAATGTTCACCAAGATGAAACAGATCGACAAAGCCCGCCGCAAGGCAAGAGAAATGATCGCCGACACTCCCTGGGGCGACCGCAAGGCGTATAATCTCATCGTCAATTCCTCCGGATGGGATTTCAAAAAACTCACTCCGTGCGTTTCCGCCGTCATAACCCAGTGGTTTGACGCTCAAACTGAGGAAGCAGACGCAAACAAATGAAAAACGCCTATTTCGCAGGCGGCTGCTTCTGGTGCATAACTCCCGTCTTTGCCGAAAAAGACGGAGTTGTCTCCGTCAGATGCGGGTATTCCGGCGGATGCCGCGAGGACGCGGTCTATGAAAAGGTCAAGTCGCAATCGACTCTCCACCGCGAGACCATCTGCGTGACGTACGACGAAGACAAAATCGACTTTGCTTCTCTTGTCGATACGTTCCTTGATTCGGTAGACGTGACGGACGACGGCGGACAGTATATCGACCGCGGAAGATCGTACACACTTGCCGTGTACTGCGGCAGCGAGGACGAGAAAATGACCGTGAACGAAAAACTGCGCCGTATCAAAGAGATTTCCGGTGCCGAAGCGTTCGTTTCGGTCGAGGATTTCGTTTCGTTTTACGAAGCAGAAGAGTATCATCAGGACTACTATCTCAAAAATCCGGAAGAGTTTGAAAAGGAACTGAAAGATTCCGGACGAAGGTAATATTAAAGACAACTGCCGAAAGGTTTTCGCCTTTCGGCAGATTTCTTCTTTTGCCGTTTTTCCACATTTTGGTCAATAAAATCAAGGCATTGAGCAAAAAAATCATTGACTATTCAGTTATATTGTGATATTATAATACAGAATATAATGCTATGCTTATGTTCTGCGTTTTATCAGAAAAAACTTTCCCACGCGATGTAATATTTCCGACATTTCAGAGGTATTGAGTATGAACAGCGAAGAAACAGTGCGCGCTTACTCCGATATGATGTATAAGATCGCATACCGTTATCTTCGCAATCAGTACGATGCCGAGGATGCGGTGTCGGAAGCATTCCTTACATATTTCAAAAAAGAGCGCGAATTCGAGAGTGAGGAGCATCGCCGTGCGTGGCTCATCCGCGTGACGGTGAACGAGGCAAAGGATATCTTATCCGGCAAGACCAACGCCGAAGAGATCAACGAAGAGATCCTCGGCGAGGACACGTCGGGAGCGGATACCGATGAGATACTCGATCTCCGCGAGGCGATAAAAAGACTGCCCGCTCATCAGAAAGAAGTCATTACGCTTTTCTATATGCAGGAGCTTTCGATAAACGAAATAGCGTCCGTACTCGGCAAAAACAAAAGTACCGTTGCCGTGACTTTGGCGCGTGCGCGTGAAAATCTGAAAAGCTACTTGGAGAACTGAATATGGGAGAACTGACAAACGCAGAAATAAAGCAGAAAATGTCGGAAGCGCTCGACGAGCCGAACGTATCCGAAGAATTTGTCGAAACGATGGTCGTGCGTGCGAACGCCATCACCAACGGCAGGGAAGCCGAAAAACTCCTTTCCGAAGGCGGACTTACGCAGTCAAAGAAGATAGAGCTTGCGGCGGAAAGCGTGGTCGGGCGTATGATGATAAACACCAAGCCGCCTAAAGGCGTCAGCGCTTCGGCAATGACGAAACAGCTCTCTTCCGTGCCGAAATTCCGTGAGGAAGTCGAAAAGAGCGGCGACGAACTCGTACACGAACTCAAAAACGGCGATTTCATCAAAAAATTCGGCGTTTCTCCGTCGATCGACGAAAAAAGATCGCCCGAACGTTCGGTCGAAAAAACTATGCCGGACGATCCCGCCGTCGAGATACCGACAGCCAAGCGTCCCGGTTTATCAATCTGATTTTCAGCCTAAAAAGGTGAAAATAAACAAAACTATTCATATTGGAGGAACATTATGAAACGTATCAATGAAAAACGAATCTGCTCCGTGTTCGCGGTCGTTATGATGATCGCTGCGGCAATGTCCGTAAACGCATCGGCAGCAGGCTTCAATGACGTTGTAAAACCCATTGTTGAGCTTCTTGAAGACCTTATGACTCCGCTTCTTGCCATCGTCGGTGCCGCCGGCGCTCTTTACTGCGTGCTTCTCGGCGTTAAGTATGCAAAAGCCGAAGAACCCCAGGACCGTGAAAAAGCAAAAGCTCACCTTAAAAACGCCATAATCGGTTTCGTACTTATCTTCGTTCTCATCCTCGTTCTCGACCTTCTTATGCCCACTATGGTCGATTGGGTCAACGAAAACAAGAATACCGTTTCCACCGATCTTTCACTCTGATAACAAAAAAGCAATAACTCCGTCAGCCCTTATGACGATGGATATTTATCCGTTTTCAGTGAGGGCTGATGGGCTTTATTTCACACAAATCAAGGACAGCGTTCCGCAGTCCTTGATTTGGGATTTCCTCGCGCTTATCGCGCTTCGCTCCATTCCATTCCGCTTGCTTGGTCGGCGCGAGGACTCGCGTCCGCTCGTCTTGAAGGAGTTTTTCAGGCGGCAGAGCTGCCCGAAAAACAGGATTTATTAGAATGGACTTGCAAAACTGCGTTTTGTAAGTGGTTTTCTCGCGCTTATCGCGCTTCGCTTCATTCCGTTACGCTCGCTTGGTCGGCGCGAGGACTCGCGTCCGCTCGACTTAAAGGAGTTTTTCAGGCGGAAGAGCCGTTTCAAAAACGGAAATCGTTGAAATGGAAAACGGAAAACGGGAGAAAAAGCAGAAGAAATAAGCGAACGTTTTTGAAAGCAAACATACATTGCCCGGAATTTTACGCCGAAAGGATGAAACCGATATGAAAATGTCAAAAAAAGCAATATTCAATACGATCCGTGTTCTTACGCTCACGGTTTTTATTCTTGCGTCCTTTATTATGCTTCCGGGCTTTGAAGCAAGAACGGAAGGCGGAGAAAATTCCGAAGGAACGATCACCGTTTACAGCTGGGATCGTCTGAAACGCGAGATGCAGCTCAACACGGTCGCACGCGATAATAATTGGCACAGTGTATCGTACGGCATAATTCCGGTTTATAAAACCGCTGACAGTTATTATCCCTATACGTTCCGTTCCGCTCTCGACAATGCCGAAACCGTGGCTTTGGGAGGGGACTTTGCAAAGGTATGCTACAATAGCAGCGATGACGCAAAAAATCAGCTCCGCGAACCGTTCTGCACATTGGAAAAAATATCGTCGTTCACGCTTCAGACGACCAAAACGAAAAACAATTGGGGCGGCGACGGCTTTTACGAATACCGTCTTGTAAACAGCGAGGGGAATTACGTTTATTCGACCGACAAAGCGGATGCGGCAAATCCTCCGTTTTACGGATCCGTTACAAAAACCGCCGCAAACGACGTCAATATGCTGGTTTTCGGCCATACCGAATATTGGTATCCGCAGAACATCGGAGGAAAAGTGAAAATGCGTCCTTATGAGTTCTGCTTCTGCTTCAAAACGAAAAACACCGCGCTTGCTTTCGGCGAAAGCGGAGAAGGCAAAAAAATATTTGCACCGCTGTCGTTTTACGATATGGGCAAGCTTGCCGATTACGCTCTTTCCTCGCGTATCTGGTACAGCAGGGAAGAAACATGGAAAACCTACGGCGGAGCCGGAGAACGTTACACCGCAAAGGACGGCGACGTGTTCATCATCCCGGACGGCTCCGTTATACTTGAAGGCACGGAGTTCATAATCGAACCCGGCGCAGTCGTTTCGGTCGAAGGACGTCTTATCAACAACGGAACGATATATAATTACGGCACGCTGCTGCTTCAGGAAAACGCTTCCGTTATTTCGACGGAATACAAAACGTCCGGCAGCGGCTCGATCTACTGCAGGGGCTGCGATTCCGAGTACATAAAGGAAACGCGCGTTTCCGACGGCAAAGGCGGCACGAAGGTCAAAAAAGTCACCCTCAAGGGCGAAGGCTGCATCGTCGTCAAATCCGGTGCAAAGCTGGCGCTGCACGATAAAAACGCCGTTTTCAAGCTCGAAAAAGGCACAACCTGCTACAACGAAGGTTATATCCTCATACCCGGCGGACTTTATATGGGCTCGGCTGTATTTGATAATCACGGGACGTGCATCCTCGGATACGGCGAATTGTACGACGGCAACTTCACGGCACAGGAGATCCCGTGGAGGGCTTTCGCGTCTTACGGAAAACTGACGGCAAGCGAAACGGATCCGTACCTTGCCGTGGTACCGAATTCCGTAAGCGACTATTCAAACACCGAAAACTACGTCAAAAAAGGCGAAAACTGGTACGATTTCACAACGGTCACGAATTCGTCAAAAACCGTTTTCGACAACTGATAAAGACTTTTTATATATAAGGAAAGAGAGGGAGCAATATGTTCGGTCATCTCACGGGAAAAATGAAAGGAAAATCAAAATGGCTCTGGGTGCTTTATGCCTTCATTATCCTTGTCGGTTCACTGCTCATAGGCTTTCTCATAGTCAGCATACTTTCCGGCGTCGGAGATATAATCAGGGGCAACGGCTTTGCGCTCAATCCCGCTTACCTGCTTGAACCGAGAACTCTTTTGGTCGGACTTGCCGCGGTCATCATCGGAATCGTCCTTTATTGGATAAGCTCCGGGATGAACCTCAATTTCGGCGACGGCATCTTTTCAAGAGGCGATAAGGGCGGCGACGTCGATGCGAGCGTGCTCGAAAACAGCCGTTTTATGACTGAAAAAGAAAGAGATTCCAACTTTGCGCCCGTAATGTACGAAGGACTTGCCGGAGTGAAAAAGGACGGCATCCCGGTACGCGCACTCGTGGACAACAAAGGCAAACTCAAGGTCAACTTTATGTCGGGCGCACATTCGCTCGTCATCGGCTCCACCGGCTCCGGCAAAACGACTACCTTCATCAACCCGATGATACAGCTTCTCGCTGCCACCAACTGCGGATCGAGTATGATAATCACCGACCCGAAGGGCGAGCTTTTTGAGTTGCACTCCAAATACCTCAAGGAACGCGGCTACGACGTACTCGTCCTCGACCTGCGCGACACCTATTCGTCTTCGCGCTGGAATCCGCTTGAGCCGATATGGGATATGTACCGCGAATACCTCAAAGCGGGCAGCGGCATCGTCGCGCACCGCGATCCTATGGACAATTATCCCGATCTGAAAAAAGTCGACGGCGTGTGCGAAAGCGGAAGCCTCTGGTGCGAATGGAACGGCAAAGCCTACGCCGACCTGCACCATTGTCAGGACGACGTTGCCGTTGCAAAACAGAAGATATACGACGAAATGTTCGAGGATCTGAACGACCTCGTTTCCGGTATATGCCCCATAACCAACGAAAAAGATCCGCTTTGGGAAAAAGGTGCACGCTCCATCGTGCTTGCCACCTGCCTTGCGATGCTTGAAGACAGCGAAGACCCGCGTCTTGAAATGACAAAGGAAAAATTCAATTTCTTCAACCTCAACAAGATACTTACCAACAGCGAAAACAACTATAAAGCCCTCAAAAATTACTTTGCCGGCAGAAGCCCGCTGTCGCAGGCGGTCACGCTTTCGCGTCAGGTGCTTGCATCTGCCGAGCAGACGCTTTCGAGCTATATGTCGATAACGTTCGACAAGATGAATCTGTTCAACGACCGCGGTATATGCGGGCTCACCTCCGCGACCGATATCCACGCCGAACAGTTTGCCGACCGTCCGACCGTGCTTTTCCTCAAAATACCCGACGAAAAGGACACCCGTCACGGACTCGCGTCGCTGTTCGTTCTGAGTATGTATAAAGCGCTCATCAAAGTCGCGTCTTCGAGGGAAGATCTTTCGCTTCCGCGCAACGTCTATTTCATAATGGATGAATTCGGCAATATGCCCAAGATCGAAAAATTCGACAAGATGATAACCGTCGGCAGAAGCCGCAAGATATGGTTCAATATGGTCGTACAAAGCTACGCGCAGCTCAACAATATTTACGGCGAAGGCGTGGCTGACGTCGTAAAATCCAACTGCGCGATGAAAATGTTCATCGGCTCCAACGATATAGGAACGTGCAAGGAGTTTTCCGAGCTTTGCGGCAACAAGACCGTAAGGACGACCAGCACTTCGTCAAGCACCGGCTCCAAAGAGGGCGACGTCAATATCTCCAATCAGCTTCAGACACGTCCGCTCATCTACCCGTCCGAACTGCAGAAGCTCAACAACAAGGAATCCACGGGCAACGCCATCATAGTCACGTTCGGCAACTACCCGCTGAAAACGAAATATACCCCGTCGTACAGATGCAAATACTATAAATTCGGCAAAATGGATATGGAAGAATTCCGTTCGCACGTTTTCCGCGCGGATGATGTGTTCTATGACATCAACAAGAGAAACAGTCTTGTCGTCGGCGGCTGAATAACGGAAAGGAGCGGATATTATGAGAAATAGGATCATCGCGTTTGCATTGATTTTGCTGATGTTCGCGTTTCCGCTTGCCGTTTCCGCCGCGGATATGGATTACGAGGGCGAGCTTGACGACAGAACGGGAGAGCCGAAAGGAAAAAGCGGGAACGACGACGAGCTTGTGCGCGTGTACGCGGACGTTTATTACGACAGAATTAAAAAGGCTTACGTTTACGACTTCGCCGAAGGAAAGGTATACCTTAACGTGCCGGCTGATATCGCCACCACGCAGACGGTTTCCGTTTCGTTCGACGAAGGACTTAAAGCAAAGATCTACCGCGACAGCAAGGAACTCATCAACAACGACACGACGTCGATATCCGCGGCGGGCAGCTACGTCATTATGTTCAACGACGACGCGCAGAAGCAGATCCGCTTTACGATACTCGGCAAAAGAACGGGGCTGATTTACGATTATACCGTGCCGAACGGATTTGAAATAGCGTCCGTGCTTTACAACGGCGAATATGTCACTTTCAGCGGCAGAACGGCAGGGACCGAAAAAGAGGGCGATTATACCATCGAGTACAGATGTATAAACACCGATATGGTCTATTCGGTGCAGTTTACGGTCGATCATACGCCGCCCGTACTTAAACTCGAAAACGTCATCGACGGTCACGCAAAGGGAAAAGTCGATATCTCCGACCTCGAAGACGGCGCAAGGATACTCATTAAGCTCAACGGGAACGAGATCCCGTATTCAAAAGAACTTATCCAGAACGGCAGTTACGAAATAACCGTTGCCGACGCCGCGGGAAATCTGACCGTGTATTCGTTCGTGATAGATATTTATTTCAATTTCAACAGTATCATTTTTATCGTAATAGTCGCCGCCCTTATAGCGGCACTCATCGCGTATCTCGTGATGTCAAGAAAAAAACACCGTATCAGATGAGCAAACGACTTTTTTGCGGATTTGCAAAAGAAAGCAAGGTGACAAACAATGATGTTAGGCGGAATATTTGACGGCATAATGGACTTCCTCGACGGCGTAGTCGATGCCATAGGAAGCGCCATAAACGGTGCCATAGGCAACTTTTTCGGCAGCCTTTTCTACGACATAGTTGCGGCACTGTGTAAAATCGTCAAGCTCGTCTACGAATTCTTTTCGGTATTTGCCGGTATAAAAAAGGTTTCCTATAACGGTCAGAAGGATTATCTCATAAATATTTTCTTCGGCAATTCGCTTATCAACGATATATATTGGGGAATGGCGCTTATCGGGATAGTCATTACGTTTGCGATGCTGATAATAGCAGTCATACGGAAAGCCGCCGATATCAACGGAAAACAGCAGCAGTCCTACGGTATGATGCTGGTCAGCGCCGGTAAGAACATACTCACGATACTTCTGATGAACGCGATAATGGCGGCGTCGATAAACATAACGAACGTGCTTATCCAGCAGGTCAGCTTTATTTTCGACAATGCCGGAAACTTTGAATACGACAAAGAACATAAATTCACCAACCTTGAATTTGCCGCGATGGCGCGTATCTACAATACGATAGGCAACTACTCGCTCAACTCGTCGTACAACAGCCGATACAATCTGAACAGCTGTTATAACGAAATAAGGGAGGATCTGCTCTATCTTCAGCAAAACGGAGTATTCGACTTCTATTATGACACCGAAAACGGCGAAACGTGGCAGTCGGCGCTCCAATCGCTCATCCGCAGCTGCGATCCGAACAGGGAACAGAAGATAGACGCCTATACCGACACGTCCGCGAAGATGCTCGAGCTTATGGAACTGCTCCGCAAGGACGCTTCGTTCAAGCCGATAGAGAAAATATCGCTCCATTACGGCTCCTCGTCGGGTACTGCGTCGGATGAATGTACGCTCGACAGAGTGATCTTCCTTATGGGTACGCTTGAAGCGGCAAAGAACAATTCCTACAACAAAAGCCCCGCGATAACCGACGCGGTCAGAGGCCCGTTCTATTACGGAAAGCAGTCGATTTATAACAAAAACCAGGTAAAGGACGCATTCAACATAGGGCTTTCGGGCATATCGTACGTCACGATAGTGCTTATGGCGTACTTTACGATGAAAAACCTTGCGATATGTATTTTCAACTGCATAGCGCGTATGTTCAACCTCATAGGTCTGTATATCATAGCTCCGCCGATAATCGCAACGTCGCCGCTCGACAACGGCGAAAAATTCAAGCAGTGGATAACCTCCACCGTCGTGCAGATGTTCGGCGTGTTCGGGTGCATCATCCCGATGCGTCTCGTTATGATATTCATTCCCGTGATCCTCGATACCAAGCTCGTACTGCTTTCGGAATCGCCCACGGCAAACATTCTTGCCAAGGCGCTGCTTATTGTCGGTTCCATCGAAGCCGCAAATAAGTTCAGCGAGATCGTCACCGGCATACTTGCCAACAGCGCAGGCTATGCGTCGGTACGCGCAGGCGATATGAGCGGACTTGCGGGCAGGACGTTCAGCAGGACAGCCGGTGCGATAGGCAGCACGGTAAGCGCCGCGGCGAATATGACGGGCGTTGTTTCCGCAGGTAAATACGTCGGCGGCAAGCTGATGGACGCCAAGAACTATATGTCGCAGAAGGGCGGTCTGTTCATCGGCGGTGCAAGAGGCATATACAACCTCGCCAAGCACGAGACCGAAGGTCAGATCAAGAGCCGTCAGAAGGAAGTCGGTATGAAGTCGCTTGAAGAAAGCGAAAGAAAGTACGGCGTCGGAGTCGGCGGCAAGAAAGCCGCAGCCGAAAGGAAGGAAGCCGAATCAAAGCAAAAAGCGGACACGGCAAAGAATAAGAACGAAGAAAACCCGTTTGTCGAACAGTACAAACAGCACGTTCAGAACAATCCTTCTTATCAGGACAACAACGGCAACAAGAACATTCCGAGCGGCATAATGCCCGGAAATGACAAAAAATAATGACACTTCACCCGCGTATAGCGGGCAAGATATGACGAAAGGCGGTGGACCCTTGTGAGACTGATACCCGGAAAAACAAAGGTTCAGATAGAACTTTTCAAAGGGGTTACTCTCAGCGATATAATAATTTCCGTGGCGGCGGCGATACTCGTCGTGTTCGTGCTTACGTCCACCATCCCGGGAAAGATATATATTATTTTCGGCATAATACTGCTTACTGCCGCCCTTTTGGTGCGCCTTGATTCGGAGCCGAACTATATCTTCGTCCTCCACGTTCTGCGCCATTTTGCGTATAAACGCAATTTCACACGCTCTGTCCCCGACGCTGAACTCGTTTCGCACCCCGAAAACGGAGAAACGGAAGAAAAAGAGCCGGAAGTAAAGGCGGAAACGCCCGACGAGCGCAAGGCAAGGCTCAAAGCCGAAAAAGCCGAGCGCAAAGCCGACGACAAAAAATTAAAGAGCAAAACGCTGACCAAAGAGGAAGAGGACGCCATCTGGCTCAAACGCGCAAATCAGAGCGCCGCAAGAAAGACCGAGAAGCGTTCCGGCAAGAAGCTCAAAGCAGAGCCGATGAAAGAGACCATACCGTTCACCGGAATAAAGGACGGCTTTATCGAGTACGGAGGCGAATACTACGGCGCGGTCATCGAGATCGACCCGGTCGAATTCCGTTTTCTGTCTCCGAGCAGACGCATAAATTCGATAGACAACAGCGTCGGCAGGGTGCTGCGCTCGCTTTCCGCGAACTATGCTGCCAACATCGTCAAGATCGAACGCCCGACTCTTTATGACGAATATCTGCAGAACGAATACAAAAAAGTCGAAGACATCAGAAATTCCTATGAAAACGGCGTACTTTCCGAGGACGAATTCAAAGCCCGCATCGAAGTGCTGTGCGATAGGATAAACGACCTCGAAAATCTCTGCTACAACGAAAAAGTCGTGCAGCCGTTCTATTATATGGTGCTGTTCGACAGCGACAAGAATCAGCTCCACAATACGGTTTTCAGCGCGTTGGATACGCTTTCAAACGGCGAAATGAACGTGAGACGGCTTGACGACAAGCAGCTTGCCGTGTTCCTCAAATATACCAACGGACTTGACTTCAACGAACGCGATATAGACCACGTCGATCCGTCAAAGTACGCGGAATGGGCTATGCCCGAAAGCGTCAATATGAAATACCGCACCGTGAACGTAAACGGCATTTTGACTCACAATATGCGTATCGTGTCTTATCCGTCGCTCGTCGATGACGCGTGGCTTGCAAGCGTTATGTCCATACCGGCAACGAAAGTCGTCGTGAAATGCAGACCGATGGACCGTGAAAAGGCTGTCAGAGGTATCGACAGATCCTTGCAGGAACTTCGTGTTATGTATATGAGTACGGGCATCGACTCGCGCAAGATCGAATTGCAGGACCATATCGACACGTTGAGCAGTTTGCTTACCACCCTCAAGGGCGACAACGAGACGCTGCTTGAAGTCAATGTTTTCGTCACCGCGTACGACATTATGGCTACGTCCGCGTCGCTCGGCAAAAAGATAGAAGACCTCAATTCCTCGCTTTCCGTCATCGCCAATATGAAACGCACCGTAAGACGTGTGTACCGTGAAAGCAATATGCGCCTGAACGCTATGGATTTCGACCAGGTGAACGCTTTTGTCGCGTCGCAGATAAGCGGCTGGGATCCTTTGTATAAAAAGGGCAGAGGCATACCGAGCAACTCCGTTGCGGGATGCTATCCGTGGATATTCGCCCACATTTCCGACAAAAACGGCGTCAAACTCGGCTCGTCCGACGGCGTTCCCGTGTTCATAGACTTCTTCCGCCGCGACAGCGAGCGTGTCAACTCGAATATGGTCATCGTCGGCAAATCCGGCTCCGGTAAATCGTTTGCCGCCAAGAGCCTGCTTTCCAACCTTGCCGCCGACGACGCAAAAATATTCATCCTCGACCCCGAAAACGAATATACCGAGCTTGCCGCGAATCTGCACGGCAAATTCATCAACGTCGGCAACGCGCAGTACGGACGTCTCAACCCGTTCCACATCATCACCGCGCTCGACGATGACGAAGCCGACGGCTCCTCCGTTTCGGGCACTTACGCAACGCATCTGCAATTCCTCGAAGAATTCTTCCGTCAGATACTCCCCGACTGCGACAAGGACGCGATGGAATACCTCAATTCGCTTATCGACCGTATGTATACCAATATGGGAATAAGCGGAGAGACCGACCTTTCCGTTCTCACACCCGAGGACTACCCGACGTTCGACGATCTGTACGACGCTATCCTTTCGGAATTTCAGTCAACGGATAATGAATATATCCGCACTATGCTCCGCACGCTTATGAACTATATCGCAAAATTCTCAAGCGGCGGCAGAAACGCCAATATCTGGAACGGCCCGAGTACGGTCACCACGGACGAAAACTTTACCGTTTTCAATTTCCAAAGCCTGCTCGCAAACCGCAACGGCGCCATCGCCAACGCGCAGATGCTCCTTGTCCTCAAATATATCGACAACGAGATCATCAAAAACCGCGATTACAACACGCGCCACAAGCTGAACAGAAAGATCGTCGTCGTCATCGACGAAGCGCACGTCTTCATCGACACCAAATTCCCCGTGGCGCTTGACTTTATGTTCCAGCTCGCAAAGCGTATCAGAAAATACAACGGTATGCAGATAGTCATTACGCAGAACATAAAGGACTTTGTCGGCAGCGAAGAGATCGCAAGAAAATCCACCGCGATAATCAACGCCTGCCAATACAGCTTTATCTTCTCGCTTTCACCCAACGATATCGGCGACCTCTGCACGCTTTATGAAAAAGCGGGCGGCATCAACGAAAGCGAGCAGGAACAGATCGTTTCCGCACCTCGCGGTCAGGCGTTCACCATTATGTCGCCGCAGAGCCGCTCCACGTTCAAGGTCGAAGTCCCCGACGACGTCGTTGCGATGTTCTCCGAGGAAGACTACGGCACCCGCTATTTCGCAGGCGAAAGCGGAGAAGCAAAATGGGAAGAATTCATCGGCGGCAGCCGTGAAAAACACGAAAACAGCGTAAATGAAATAAAGAAGAAAAAGAGCGAGACCGTCTCCGACAACGGACTGTTCCGCAAAAAGAACACGTCGGGCAGCGTCAGCTTCATAGAAATAAGCGAAGACGAAGCCGCGTCCGTTGCCGTGACGCCGCAAAAGGCAAAGACGGAAGCCGTCTCCGCACCCGTTGTCATCGAAGACGAAGCGGACGACCTTGATATCCCCGATATCCCGGACGATCCCGCAGAGTTCGGGAAAATGCGTTCCGCATCAAAGAAGGTATCTGTCGAAGACGTGACTGAAAAGACTAACCGTCCGGCTGACGTTTCGCCGACAGTCGTCGTTCAGACCGCCCCCGTATCTAACGAGACCGAAAAAATGCTCGGCGAACTGCTCGGAAGATTCAGCTACGACACGATGATGCAGGAGATCCGCCGTTCCGTAAGGGAAGAATTGGAAAAGGAAATGGAAAGCAAGAAAGCGGAGCTTTCCGCGTCCTCCGTTCCCGCCGTACAGAACGCCGACAATGCGGAAAAAGCCGAAGAAAAGACCGAAAGCAAGGCGGAAGAGCCGGAGACAAGCACATCAAGCGACACCGAAGACGACGGCGGATTCGACATTATGAAGCTGCTGGCTCTCGAAGCGGAGAATATGAAGAATATGTCGCCGATAGACCTTATGGAGGAATACGGCGAAGACGTGCTTGAAATCAAGCTTGAGGAGCTTGTGCAGTATAACACCAGACACGGCTGAACGGCATTAGGAGTAAACGATGAACGATATTAAACTGACAGTAAAAATAGTAAAACACGAAAATCAGGCGGAGCTGCTTCTTGACGGACGCCTTGATTCGCTCACGACGGTAGACGCGGAGCCGATAATTATGGACTTTGCGGAAAAATACCCGAGCATAGTGCTTAACCTTGCTTCGATGGATTACATATCCTCGGCAGGGCTCAGACTTATCAAAAAACTCCATATCGCAATGAAAAAGAAAAACGGCGAGCTTATCATAAGAAATGTGAACCGCCTTGTTATGGAAGTTTTTGAAATGACGGGATTCGTGGCACTTTTCAAGTTTGAATAATCTTACGGCATAAAAATCTGATTCCGGAGGGGAAACCGATGACATATAAAAAGAACGTGAAAGGAATAAATAAAGCGTCCAGGTTTGTCGCGCTGGCGGTCTGCCTGCTTATGCTGCTGCCGCTCTTTCCGCTTCCGCAGATAAGCGCGGATAACGGAAGCACGAACGAAAACTCGCTTTCGTCCAAAACGTATATGCTCACCGTGTCATCGGGCATCGTACCGGGGGATATCGTAAGCTATTTCAACATCCGTTACATAGATACGAACGGCGTGACACGTTCGCAGATCGTCGTTCCGGACGATGAAACGGTCTGGGAGTTGTATTCAAGCGTTCAGCGCAGCAGCAAGCTCAAAGACAGCAATATCCCCGAAATGTTCGAGCTTAACGAATTCCCGACCTATAACGACAGCGTTTCGTTTGAAGGCAGATCCATTCTTCGCGCAAATTCGACCGAGCAGTTCGTTTTCAAAACGATCTTCCCGATACAAAAAGTCGAAAGCGTCGACGCCTACCTCAAATACAAGGAGCCGAGCGGAAGCTATAAAAACGAATGGACTCTTAAAGACTTTGCCGTGTATGAGGTGTATTCACTCGGCAAACTCGATTCTCTCGGCTATTTTTCCTACGACTACTATGTGGATTTCAAAGGCAAACTGATCGCCGAATTCGTCCCCAGACGAGGAAGCGGGCTTGACATTTCCGTTGAATACGGCGACGCTTACGCAAGATTCGGCGTTGACAACACTTACGCCTGCCAGATAAAGACGGATTTCACCGAAGAAGAAGCCAAGGTGTCCTCTGTCCCCAATGACGAGCTTTATATCCGTCTCGATATCGCCGACACCTACGACGCGGGAATAGATGCGTATCTTCGCAATATGTCGGGCTCCGGAAGGCTTGAAGAACTCGTGAGAGCCGAATCGCTGATAGTGAACATCACTTACGAGGACAACCACGGCGGAGTTTACAGCGCCGCGATGCCGTTCTTCACTTCTGCGGTACTTTACGCCTATTCAACGGGAGTTTCGCGTTCGGGCAATTATTACGGCATAGGTCAGCAGAACGATTCTATGCTTATCAAGGGATATTTCCCCAATTTCTACAAGCTCACGGGATTTTCGCTTTACTACGGCAGCGAAGCGCAGACGAAGGGAGAACTTGATTATCTGACCGGCTCGAACTACGGCGACCGCGAAAAACAGCGCAAAAAATTCGATTCCGACACGCTCTCGGTCTACGGCGTGACGATCTACAAGAACGTCGATCCGTACAATTTCAACGTCTATTCCGACAACGCCGCCCTCAAATGCAAATGCGGCAACTCCGTGCTTTACAGTTATAAGGAAAACACCTACGACGGAAACCCCATTGAGCCGAACACCGTCACTTCGATCTTCAACAAAATGCAGAAGATGAGCGAGCCGGAGGACACCGGCGCCACCATACTTCCGTCGGAAGCCGAAGATACCCTTATCATCGAACTCAAAACGGACGACGTCGAAGACGCCGGCACGCAGGACCTCATAAAAGTAAAACTGAATTACGAGACCTACGACGGTCTTATCAAAGAAACGGACGAAATAGACCTCAGGATCGCAGCCGATGATTTTTACGGGATATGGCAGGCGTCTGACATCTATTCCGAGAACCAATATCTGAACGGCAATCATTTCGGGTATTACTATTACACCCAAGCGGGGCAGACGCTTTCATTCAGAGTGAATGCGCCCAACGTCAAGAAGGTCAACAGTATCAGTATCGTAAAAGACAAGGGCAAAGAAGACGACTGGCAGATCAAAGGGATAAACGTATACAGATCCGTCCATTCGCCCGAAAGACGCGAATATAACGTCGAAGCGGACGATATGATGATGTTTTTGGAAGAACGGTATCTGTATTCCGACGTGTATCATTACCGCGACTATTCCGACGCGGCTCGTATCGCCTACGTCAGCAAGCGTATGAGATTCGGCGGCGAAACTCTGTCGATGACCGTCAATTTTGAAGAGGGCGGCTCGATCGACGTTGACGACAGCTCCGATTGGGACGATATCAGCCGTTCTATGACCTACCGCGAAGCGCTGCAAGATCACGGCTTCCTCAAAACGAGGGGACAGTACGAGGTGACGGTCAAGGTGGCGTCGAACGCCGAAGCCAACGAGGTCGACGGAGACAGCGGATCGAACAACCAGTTCTATTTCCAGCTCATATTCGAGAACGGCAAGAGCGCTTACGTCCAGGCGAACCAGCAGCTCTATTCCGACGGATTCAGAGCCGGAAAGAACGAGACGTTCTATATCAGAGTCAACCGCAATTACGGCGACCTCAAAGCCATCCACATCATCGCCGACGATATGCTCGAGGAGACCGACGTATACGATAAACTGAATATCGAAAGAATAAGCGTGGCGATGCTGAATGACGGCGGCTATAACAGAAGCTGGAAATTCGACAATGTGGGCTGGATAGGCATCAACTTCCACGACAGCGGCGCCCGCGACACGCTCGAAGGGCAGAAGCTCAGAAGCGAAGCCGAAATGGCGCAGGTCGCAAACCGCACCGGCAAGGGCTACACGATGAAATTTATGCTTTCCGTCACGACCAAGGACTATTCCGCGGGCTCGTTCGGCGGCAGCGTCAAGGCAAGCATATCCTACGTCACGCCCGAAGGCAGCGACACCAGGGACATCAACGTGGTATCTCTTATTTCCGATTACTGCGGAAAAGGCGGCAGCGACAAGATAGACACGAGCTATATGTTCAAAGCCGGCCGTACCGACAGACTTTATTTCACGCTTGACGACGTTGTCGAGATCAAATCCATCAAATTCAACATCACTTCCGAAAATACCACCAACTGGACTGTTTCGGGCTTCGATCTTTACCAGGTCGTCGAGGACGGGCTGCTCATCGTAAACGCCAGAGGCGAATATCAGCAGGACGCCAAACTCGAATACCTTGCCTGCGGCGACGAAACGTCGTACACGTTTACGCTGGACAAGGGCAAACAGTTCGTAAAAACGGTAAGATTCGTCGGACACACCATAAGCGTCGATGACGAAAGCGGCGAATCCCACGTCGAGCGCACTCCGCGCAGCGACAACGACACCGTGAACATTTACGCTTACCTCGACAAATCGTATTCCGTGACCGGCGGCGAACACGGCGTGAACGCAGCGTTCACCTACACCATCCACAGCTCGGAATCCGAATACCAGGCAGTTGCCAAAAATATGCTCTATGACGGCACGCAGAAGATGCTTTATGCGCCCGATATCCCCGTTTCGGGATTTGTCAGCATAAACAAACTGACGCTCAAGAGTATGGCAGACCTTTACATCAGTTACGCCGTGGTACAGCACGTCCGCGACGGAGTCGTGATCGGGACGTATTATTTCGATTACACATCTCTCAGCTCGCATAACGCCAACCGCGCAAGCGGCATCTCCACGTCTCCGTCCGAGACAGGAAGCCTCAAAAAGCAGACACAGACCGTCAGCTTCAGACTGCCGTATGATATGACCACGATCAACCTTGATAATATCGACGGCGATATCGCGCTTGCGATAAGGTACACTTCAAGCATAGACGTTGAAGAATCGGTATATGTGTCTCCCTATTCGTACCTCACCGATTACGAAGGCAGGGCGATCCTCAAAGCGGGCGAGCTTGTCACGTTTGAATTCAACGAATCCTATGTGTCCGAAATAGTCGGAATAAACATACTCGGCAGAAATATCCCGACCGTAAGGATACCGCTCGGCAGCATCGTGCTGACAAGCACCGACTACAACGGCAGCGTGATCGACACCAAGCAGTACACGTTCGAGGGCATAGAGATAACGAACACGCTTTCCGCGTTCGACGTGACCGAGGGCAACACCTGCTCGTTCGATATCGAAATAGAAAGCGGAGCGATAAATCAGTCGGCTCCGAACGGACTTTCGGTGATCGTGAACGGAATGAACGAAAAAGGCGAAAACGTAAAGCTCACCTTCGATAACGCCGCTTCGTTCATAACGCAGGGAAACCTCAGAAGCGGAGTGTGCCGCATATCGTTCACTTCGGCAAACGGCGAAAACCTTGCCCGCGTCAGCAGCATCCGCATCGTCCCCGTCGGTGAAAATGCCGAAGACACGCTCGAATGGTACGTTGAGTACATCAAAACGAGCTGGAACTGCGGATATTCCTCCGGCAGCGCCGGTTATGCAGTCAGATCCGATATCGGAAAAACAGGCTACACCGTTTCCGCCTCGAACAAAGGATTTACGGAAAGAGTCGAAGTTTACGATGCCGAAGGCAAACTCGTCAGAAATTACGACATCGACTCCGACAAGAGCAGTCATATCGTCGTCGAAAACGGATATACCGTGAACTGCGTCTGCACGACAAACGGCACGCTTGCCGAATATGAGCTTGAGCTTATCAGCGGAAACAAGAACGGTTACAGAGTGTCGGAAAGAAACGGCACTTTGACGATCGCTTTCAACGACGTTGACGACCTTGAACTTTCCGTCACGGTCATTTCCGCGTATAACCCAGACGTTTCATATAATTTCAAATTCGCTGACTGATAGATCCATTGATTTTTACAAAAAAGAAACTGTAAGTACAATCCGGAGGACGAAAAAATGAAAAAACCGTATATTATAGCCGCGGCAGTGATATTGCTTCTTGTCCTCGTTATCGTATGTCTTATGATATTCGGCGGAAGCAAAAAAATAACGCCGGATGATCCGACGTGCAAATACGAGTATTACTGCAAAAAAGACGGAAAAAGCATTTCCGTGACTGTCGAAGGCGAGTTTCCCGAAGGCTATGAATGGAAGATTGACGACACCGAAAACGGCGCCGCAGAAGCCAAAGCCGTAACGGATGACAAAAACAAAGCGTCTTTTTCCGTCACTCCCGTGAAGGAAGGCAGGTATTCGCTTTTCCTCGTCCTCAAAAAAGACGGTATTCCCGAAGACCGCATTTATGAGATCCAGCTCAACTTCACCGTTGATGCTTCCGCGAATATCGAATTTTCGTCAAGCTCGCATAAGGAGCTTGATCCGCTGCAGACTTACACGCAGGACGGTTACGAATACGTCATCGCTTTCGGAAGCGAAAACACGCTGAACGTCTGCATAAGGAACAGAAAAACCGAATCTTTCTCACTCTATGTCGATAACAGGATCGTCACGACCGAGGCGGTGTCGTATACCGACGAGGCGGTGAAAGACGCCGTGTTCGTCATAACTCCCGTCAACGTCGGCGAATGTGCCGTCTATATCATCGAAAACGAAAGTAATAAGGCGCTTCGCCTTGAACTTGACATCGACGACAACTGCAAGATAAGCGTAAAGTCCAACACCGTCATCGACTACGACTACAAAAAAGTCATCGAAGACGAGGATTTTGCCTCCGCAGAAGAAACAGTCGGAAAAATCACGATACCCGAAGGTTATGAACGTACGGGCTGCAATATCAAAGGTTATGAAAATTCAAAAGGCGAGCGCTTCATCGGTATAGATATCGAAATAAGCGGCAGCGACGGCGTTTTCGATTACGTTATTTTCCCCGAAACCGAAAGCAATACCGTCTGCGCGTTTTACGACACCGACAGCAGCACGAAAACCGACGTGACTCTTCTCGGGCTTGACGCGGTATGCTGCGTTTCGGAGTATTACACCACCGTCGTCTGGTCGGAAGGCAAAAACGTGTTTGCCGTCACGTCAGCGTCGACGGACGCCGAAAATGCAGCAGCGATCGCGGAGCAGTTCGTTGGCGCGGTAGGAGCAAAATAAGGATGGATGCGCGCAGAAAAGAGATAAAACGCATACTTGCCGGCGTTATGATAGACAACGGTTCATATATCGCCGCCGCTGAAAGCGTATTCGGTATGAATTTCCGCGGCGTTTCTTCCGGTCAGGTGTCGGCAAGGCTGTTCGGCGTTTCCGAAAGAAAACGGATCTACGTTTCAAAGGGTGAAAACGTGGACCTGCCCGAAACGAGCGTCCGCGCGTTTGACTTTATCGGGCGTCCAGTTATGCTGATGGAATCTCCGGACGAAGCGGCGACTATCGCGTTTCCGTTTTTCTGCTCGCCCTATATTATGACGGCGAAATTTGAAGAAGACAGAGTAAACGTGTGCTTTTACACGGCAAGGTCGCTTTTTTCGTTCATAAAAGCACGAAAAGCGTTTTCAAAATTCCGAAAGTATACGGGCTTTGAAGAAGAGAAAAAAGCAAAAAGTGAGGGAAAATAATGGAATTCAGAAAAGCGCACAAAGGCGACGGAAAGCTGATTTATGACTTCATTATGGAGCTTGCCGTTTACGAACGTCTTGAAAACGAAATGATCGCAACCCCCGAACTCCTCGAAGAATGGCTTTTTGACAAAGAAAAAGCCGAGGTCGTGTTCGTTTGCGAAGACGGAAAAGAGGTCGGCTACGCGCTTTTCTTCCACAATTTTTCAACGTTCCTCGGCAGAGCCGGAATATACCTTGAAGACCTTTATGTAAAGCCTGAATACCGCGGAAACGGGTACGGCAAAGGACTGCTCACATACCTTGCACGCCTTGCCAACGAAAGGGGCTGCGGACGGCTTGAATGGAGCTGCCTTGACTGGAACAAGCCGAGTATCGACTTTTACCTTTCGATGGGCGCGATCCCGATGAACGGCTGGACGGTTTACCGCCTCACCGGTGAAAATTTGAAAAAATACAGTTGCTATAACGGATAACCGTTATAATGTCAAGCAAATTTTGCAAAAGAAGACGCCCGGCGCATCAAATGATGCGTCGGGCGATTTTTTAGTATTCGATGTCAATTATTTTGCGTTGTTGGTATCTTCGGTTCTTGCGAAGCTTTCTTCGGCTTCTGCGGCGTTGACCTTGATGTAGTCGTCAAGTTCAAGCTCGTTGAAATCGTAGTAACCGTACCAGCTTTCGGACTTGATGCCGTCGAGCTTGCCGGAAACGACGTACGTTCTGGTGTACTGGAAGAGAGCGGTCGCGGGGCAGAGAGAAGCAAAGAGTTCTTCTGCTTTGTGAAGGTTGGCGGCTCTGGTCGTTCTGTTGGAGTCATAAACGATCTCGTCGATGAGAGCGTCGTATTCGTCGCTTTCAAGACCGGTGTAATGCGGGGTGAAGGTTTCGGCGTCGATATCGGTGGAAACGATGTTGCCGCTGTACCATTTTGCAAACGGAGCGAGATAAGCGAACGCGTCAACGCTGTTTATCGCATAGTCAAGACCGATAACGTCCCATTCGCCTGCGGAAAGTGCTGCGGGGAAAGCGTCGGCGGTGTAGCCGGTGAGTTCAACGGTGAATCCGAGCGATTCCCAAGTCTCTTTGGCGTAGTTGGCGATATTTTCGTAGGGGTTATAGGTGGCGACCTTCTTGGCTCTCGACTGATGGAGAGTTTCTGAAGTGTAGAGCTGTTTGGACCACGGAATGAGGTATGCGAGTCTGATCGTTCCGGAGGAAACGCCTGCTTCTTTGAGAAGCTGTTTCGCGTTTTCGATATTTGCGGATGCGGAGTAGATGGCGCTGCCTTCTGCTCTGAAGCTCGAGCCGGATTTTGCACCGAACACGCCGTCGGGAACGAAGCCGGTCGAAGCTTTCATACCGGTGCCCATTATCTCGACGATCCTGTTTCTGTCAAGAGCAACGGACAGAGCGTTTCTTACTTTCGCATCGGAAGTGATCTCGGACTTGGTGTTAAAGAAATATGTATAGGTCGAAAGGAGATCTGCGGTGTTCATCTTGCTGCCGTCGGCTTTGACTTTTGCGTAAGTGTCGGCAGAGAAAGCGCCGAGGAAGTAGTTGATGCCTTTTGCGGCTTCGGAAGAGCTCCAATCGTTCTTCCATTTTCTGTATTCGAATTCGTAATTGTCGATACCGTCGCCGTTTTCATCGCTGTGAATGGTGGTTTCCTGATAAATGCAGGTGAGACGGTAGGGGATAACGCTTTCGTCAAGGTAATCGTCTTCTTCGTCGCGGTAATAATAAGCGTTTCTTTCAAGAACGAGCTTGGTTCCTTCTTCGTAACCCTGTACTCTGTACGGACCGTTGCAGACCATAATGGCGGCGTTCTTGTCCCAATCCTGGAGTCTGTCGTAGTTTTTGCTTCCTACGGGGTTATCCTTCATCGCTTTGTCGATGATGTCGGAACGGACGGGAGCGAGAGCTATGCAGGATACGGCTTCGGCAAAGAGGTCGATATCGTATTCCTGCTCGAATTCGACGCAGAGGAGGTCGTCGCCTTCGGCATATACGCCGAGGTCGGAAGCGGTCTTGATGCCGGCTTTGTAATCCTTGGCGTTTCTGATCGGGAAGAGAATAGAAGCGTAGGGAGATTCAAAATCCGGGGAAAGTATGCGCGTCCACGCGTCGGCAACGTGCTGAGCCTGAACAAGTATCTTGTCGCTCCAATACGTTTCGTTCAGTTCAAAATACATTTTATATATCTGATCACGGTCGTCGTAATAGGAGTACCAATTCTTTGCAAGGGCTTCTTCTACTTTGCCGTCTTCGTTGATGGTGGTGAGCGGCTGATAGATAAGGCTGAGAATAAGGGACGTTGTGGCGTCCAGCTGAACGGCGGCAGGATCGAGCGACTGCGGGAACGAGGTCAGAAACATCTGAATGTTCGCGCCTTTGTCGTCATCGCCCTGGAGCGTGGTGCATCCTGCGAAAACGGGTATGCACATACATACGATGAGGAAGAGTACAACGATCTTTTTCATAGTGGAACCAATGCCTTTCCGCTCACTTGTAAAATCACGGAAACCGTACGCGGCGTGAGCGACCGCACGGTATGACAACGCATATATACAAAAATATACACGCATTTTTCCGCAATCGGATAACTATACAAACTGTATTATATCACTCACAAACAGAAATATCAATTATAAAAAATCAATAATAATATATTTGTGCAGATGCTAAAAACCGATGCATCGGAATTGTATATTTTATACAAATAATTAAGGGTTTTAAGCGAAATTGTCGTTGATAAAACGCTCGATAAAGGTGCTTCCGTCGCAAATATGGATCCCGCTCGTCCTTGCGGAGGCTTCGGAGTAGTTTCCGACGGGTGAAGCGACGTCCTTTTCCGACGAATAGACGGCAAACGGGATCGGGTCTCTTGCGTGCGTGCGGAGCGATATCGGCGTCGGGTGGTCGGGCAGCACGGCTATGCGGAACGGCTCGCCGGAACGGGACAGTTTTTCAAGCAGAACGCCGACGATCTTTTTGTCGATGTTCTCTATCGCGGCGATCTTGGCGTCAACGTCGCCCTTGTGACCGCATTCGTCGGGCGCTTCAACGTGGATATAGACGAAATCCTTGCCGCTTTCAAGTTCTCTTATCGCGGCGTTCACTTTGGCGGTGTAGTCGGTGACGCAGCCGCCGGTCGCGCCCTCGACGTAAGGCGTGTCGAGGCAGGCGCATTTGCCGATGCCCTTGATAAGGTCAACGGCGCATATCACCGAGCCGTCAAGACCGGTCTTCTCTTTGAACGACGGGAGAAGCGGCTTTTTCCCGGGTGACCAGAACCAGAGCGAATTTGCCTTTTTCAACCCTTTTTGCGCTCTTTCGATATTCAGGGGATGATCGTTCAGGATATCGAACGACTTTCTCATAAGTTCAAGGAAAGGCGCGCTGCTTTCCGAACGCGGCAGATAGTCGGTTATCTGTCTTCCGAGTATATCGTGCGGACGTGAAAAATCGGTGAATTCGGGAGCGTTGTCATAAACGAAGCAGTGGCGGTAACTGACGCCGGTATAGAGCTTCTGCCCGACACCGCACAGCTTTTCGTCGCAGTATTCGATAAGGACGCGCGCTTCTTCTGTCGGTATCTCCGACGAAGAATGATCGAGCATTATTTTTTCGTCGTAGGGCTTTCCGTCGTCCGAAAGGGCAACGAGGTTGGCGCGTATGGCGGTCTGATGTGGTTTCAGGTCGATCCCCATACTTGCGGCTTCGAGCGGAGAACGTCCGTGGGAATATATTTTGGGATCGTATCCCATAATCGCAAGGTTTGCGGTATCGCTTTCCGGCACCATACCGTCGGGGACGGTCTGCATCGTGCCGGTTATGCCGTGGCTTGCGATGAAATCAAAATTCGGGGTGTCGGCGGCTTCGAGCGGTGTTTTCCCACCGAGGGAAGCGATCGGGTAATCCGCCATTCCGTCGCCGATGACAATAACGTATTTCATTCTGTCTTCAGTCCTCGAACATCGAAACGCGGCGTTCGTGCCTTCCTCCCTCAAATTCGGTCGCAAGGAAAATATCCACGCATTTGCAGGCGGTCTCGGCGTCGGTAACGGCTTGTCCGAAGCAGATCACGTTGGCGTTGTTGTGGCGGCGGCACATTTCGGCGCCTCTTGCTTCGTGTATCAGAGCGGCGCGTGCGCCCTTGACCTTGTTCGCGCATATCGACATACCGATGCCCGTCGTGCAGACGAGAACGCCGAAGTCGGCGGAACCGGAAGCAACGTCTTTTGCCGTCTTTTTGGCGAAAACGGGGTAGTCGCAGCTGTCTTTGGTGTAAGTGCCGTTGTCGTTTACGTCGTGACCTTCGTTTTTGAGATGTTCGATGATCGCGTTTTTGAGTTCAAGTCCGCCGTGGTCGCAGCCTATTGCAATTTTCATAATTTTGAATTCCTTTCTCTTTCAGCCTGAGACGGTCGCAGATAAACCGGACGCAGCTCGGCGTGTGTTGTTATCTCGCCTTTGAGGTATTTTTTGTATGCCGAAACGCAGACCGAAAGACCGTTCTGATCTTCGGCACAGAGCGGAGCAAGAGTGAAAGCGCTTTTGTCTTCGCAGAGCGAATAGAAAAGTCTTGCGCCGTCGCCGCAGAGGATGACACGTTTTCCGTATTTCAGCGCATCGGCATAAATTTCTTCAAACGAAACGCATCTGTCTTCGCAGAGCCTTTTTCCGTCTTCGAACAGCGCGTTATAGAACTGATGCCGTCTTGCGTCCATCACGGGGCAGATTATGCCGCCGAAGGACATACAGTTTTCGGCAAGAGCGTCGAGCGTGGAAACTCCGCAGACAGCCTTGTCGCCTGCAAAGGCTATCCCTTTTGCGGTGGCGACGCCGATGCGCACGCCCGTGAACGAGCCGGGCCCGACGGAGACCGCAACAAGGTCGATATCGGCGGGAGTTTTTCCCATTGAGTGAAGCGCGGAATCTATTATCGGAAGCAGATTTTCGGAATGTGTCAGCCCGTTTTTGAGCAGCGACAGCGAATGATTGGTCATCACTCCGTTTTCGGCTTCGCAGACAGCCGCAGTCGCGGTGACGGCGGTGGTATCAATACCGAGAATTATCATATTTTTCAGTCCTTATATTCTATCGTAATTTTTCTTGTATTTTCGTCCTGCGGCACTATCGTGACGTGTATCGCGTCATCGGGGAAGCAGTCGTAAAACAGATCGCTCCATTCTGCCACTATGACGCCGTTTCTGTCCTCGTAGTCGTAAAAGCCGGTCGAATAGAGGTCTTCGGGATCTTTTATGCGGTAAAGGTCAAAGTGGAAAATGCTGTGAGAATTTCCGATGTATTCGTTGACTATCGCAAACGTCGGCGAATGTACGAGCGACGCACATTCGGGGCAGAGAGCATCGACAAGTCCCGACGTGAACATAGTCTTGCCTGCGCCGAGCGTACCCGTAAGGCAGATACATCCGCGTTTCAGCGCAAGGGGAGCCAGAGAGGCTGCTATTTTTTTTGTGTCTTCCGGACAACCGGAAATATATTCTTCAATCATATCGTCTGATCCGCCGTATATAAATATATTATGATACTTTTATCGTTTGTTTAAGTATATCACCTTCGACAAAAAATAACAAGTCTTTTTTTGTGAATTGATACATAAAAATATAATGTTATCGCATCAGGAAATACGGGGAGACGGTCTATTGAGCAGAAGAAAGAACATATTTGTTTCGTCGGCGGTGATATGCGCCTTCTCGTTTATGTGCAGGGGAAGCGGAATGCTTTTCCGTCTGTATCTGGCGTCGCGTATGGGAAGCGAGGGGATAGGACTTTATCAGCTCGTGCTTTCGGTCTATTCGCTGTTTGCCGCCTTTGCAAATTCGGGGCTGACGCTCAGCGTATCGCGCATCATCGCCGAGGAAAGCGAAAAGCCCGACGGCGGCAGAACAGCCCGTCACGCGCTGTCGGCGTCGTTCCGCCTTGCGCTGATAATGGGTACGTCGTCGCTTCTGCTGCTTCTGCTTTTGTCGCTGCCGCTTTCAAAAGTCCTGCTCGGCGACGCAAGGACGGTGCTGCCGTTAAGACTTCTTGCGTTTTCGATGCCGTTTATGGCGCTTTCCTCGTGCTTCAAGGGCTGGTTTATGGCAAAGGAACGCTATATCATCCCGTCGTCGGCACAGCTTTTTGAGGACTTGTGCAAGATCGGTATAACGGTCGGCGTTTTCACTTTGTTCCTCGGTGACACTGCCGACACGGGAAAGCTCTGCGCGTTTCTTTGCGCGGGGCTGTGTGCCGGTGAAATATTCTCCTGCCTGTATGTTTCGCTCTTTTTCGCGTTTTCACGCAGATACAGGTTTTCGTCGGGTGAAAAACGTGTTTACACTATCGGCAGCGCGGCGAAGGTGGCGCTGCCAGTGTCTGCCGGCGGCTGGCTGAACAGCGGGCTGCACACCGTCGAAAACGTGCTTATCCCGTACTGCTTCACGCTTTACGGCGGAAACACGGCAAAGTCGCTTTCGGATTTCGGGCTGATACGCGGAATGGTCATACCCGTGCTTTTCTTTCCGTTCGCGTTTCTCACGGCGGTGGTGAGCATACTCATACCCGCGCTGTCGCGCCTGAACGTGGACGGCGACAAAAGCGAACGCAACGCCAAGGTCACGTCCACGCTGAAAATGACGATAATATTCAGCATCGCCGCAGGGAGTTTGTTCTTTTTCTTCCCGAACGAGATAAGCTTCTGCTTTTACGGCGACACGTCCGCTTCCGTGCCGCTTAAAATACTGTCCCTCGTTACGCCGTTTATGTATATCGAAACGATATGCGACGGGCTTCTCAAGGGCATAGGCGAGCAGGCGTACACTATGAGGGTGACGCTTTACAACTGCGTGTCGCGCATACTTATAATAATTTTCCTCATTCCGCGTACCGGGGCGACGGGGTATCTTTGGCTGCTCGTCGTGTCGAATACGTTTTCGTTCCTTATGTGCTACATAAAGACGGTGAAAAAGACACGTCAGAGGCACGCGCTTATCGGTTATTTTGCCTTTCCTGCGGTATTTTCCGTGCTTTCGGGGTGTCTTGCGTCAAGGATACTGCCGTATTTTTCGCTTCACGGCAAAGCACTGCCGGCGATTATGGGGTGCGCGCTGTTCCTTGTTCCTTACGCGCTGCTCTGCATCGTGTTTTTGAAATATGCAGATCGAAAAGCTGTATAAATATCTGCCGCACCGTATCCGGCTCATCCTTCTCAAAGTTCCGAAAACGATCACTGCAAACGCGACGGAGATAAGGCTGCGCACGTCGCTTCCTTTGTCGCTCACTTGCGGAAAAAACAACGTTTTCATAAACGGCGACGGGCTGCCCTGTTTCGTTTCCGACGGAGTGAGGACGACGGAAGCCGAAATGAGCGAGTGCGTGTCACGCCTTACCGGCTCGTCGTTTTACACCTATGAGGAAACCATACGCCGCGGCTACATCCCGCTTCCCGACGGATGGCGCGCCGGCGTCTGCGGAAACGCGGTATTCGACGGAAAAGAGATAAAGACTTTTTCGCGCATAACCTCCGTCTGCCTCAGGGTGAGCAGATTTTTCCCCGATATCGCGTCGCGGCTCTGCCGCATCCTGCGTGACGACGGACTGCGCGGCGTGATGGTGTTTTCGCCTCCCGGAATGGGAAAGACCACCTATCTGCGGTCGTGCGCCTATCTGCTTTCGTCGGGCAAAAAGCCGCTCCGCGTGGGGTTAGCCGACGAACGGAGCGAGCTTTTCGTGCCGGAAATGACCGACTGCCTTATCGACACCGTGCGCGAATGTCCGAAAAAGCAGGCGATAGATATTCTTACGCGCACTATGTCGCCCGAGGTGATAGTGTGCGACGAAATAAGCGATGCCGAGACGGACGGTCTTATCGCGTCCCAGAACAGCGGTGTCTGCCTTATCGCGTCGTGCCACGGGAGCAGTATCGACGGCATAATGAAAAGACCGCACATAAATTCGCTGATAAACAAGGGAGTGTTTGAAATGCTCGTGAAACTGAATTACGACGGCGAATATACGAGCGAGGTCACTTGCCTGTAAAGCTCCTTGCGGTCGCCGTGCTTGCCTTCGTCGGCTGGACGGCGGGAGGCGACGCCGCAAGAATACAGACCGAAAGATACAAACGTCTTTGCGGAGTGCTGACGCTCGTCAGACGGGTAAACGACGGCATCCGTTTCACACGGACGGAGCTTGGGGAGATATTTTCGTCGTTTCACGACGACGCTCTTGAAAAATGCGGCTTCCTCGGTTGTCTTGCTTCCGCACTGCCGCTCGACGTTTCGTGGAAGAACGCCGTGGAATGTCTTGACGCGGGCGGCGAAGCAAAAACGATACTGCTCGATTTCGGTGAAGACCTCGGCAAGACCGACCTTGCGACGCAGACCGAACAGACGGAGCTTTGCATATCGCGTCTTTCGCGCCTTTGCGACGAAGCGGGAAACGATCTTGCGAAAAAGGTCAGGTCGTTCCGCGCTCTCGGGCTTCTCGCGTCGCTCGCCGCGGCTATCGTTCTGTATTGATAACAACGATTTTTACGAGGGAATTATGAATATATCATTGGTATTGAAAATAGCCGGTGTCGGGCTGACGGTCGCGCTCGCAAGTCAGATACTTCAGAAAACGGGGCGCGACGAGCAGGCGACACTTGTCGCCGTAGCGGGAATGGTGATAGTTATGCTGCTTCTCGTTTCGGAGATCGGCAAGCTGTTTTCGTCGATACGGAGCGTGTTTGGGCTGTGAACGTCTTTTCCGTCTGCGGCTTCGGAATATGCGCGGCAGTGATCTCGGCGGTGGTAAAACAGACGGACAACCGTTTTTCGCCCGTTCTTGCGGCGGCATCGGGCGCGGTGATGCTCGGATATATTACCGTCAACGTCTTTCCTGCGTTCGGCACTATCCGTACCCTCGTGAGGGAGAGCGGAGCGGACGAGTATTTTTCGGTGGCGCTGAGATCGCTTGGTATCTCGCTCGTGTGTCAGCTTTCGTCCGAAATATGCCGCGACCTCGGTGAAAATTCCATAGGCGGACGAATAGAGCTTGCGGGGAAGACCGCCATAATCATAATGTCGCTGCCGCTTGTGGGCAAACTGCTTGAATTTGCAAAGGAGCTGCTTTGAAAATATCGGCGATCATCGCGAGTCTTGCACTTGTGCTTTTTCTTCCGCTTTGCGCCTTTGCCTCCGACACGTCGCTTGAAGACAAAATCGCTTCCGAAACGGGAGCCGACGTGATAATCGGTGAAAACGGCAAAACAAATATCGCAGACACGGCTTTTTCGGTCATAAAAAGCGCCCTTTCGTCTTTTGTGCGTGACGGGCTTGAATATTACTGCTGTCTGCTGGCTCTCACGGTGGTGTTTTCCGTTTTTTCCGCGTTCAGGTGGACAAGCGAAAGCAAGGTGCTTGCAAATCTTTACGAATACATATCCGTTCTTACGCTTGCGGCGTTTCTGTTTTCGTCGCTTTCAAAGGTTTTCGTCTTCGCTTCCGAATCCCTCGAACGCCTTTGTCTGTATATGTCGTCGCTCATCCCCGTTACGGCGTCGCTCTATACGCTCGGCGGCAGCGTATCGACGGGAGTCGCGTCGTCATCGGCGCTTATACTTTTTCTCACTGTGTCGGAAAAGTTTTCGTCTTCGTTTCTTATGCCGCTTCTCAAAGCGGGCTTTGCCGCGTCGGTGATACCGTCGCTGCCGGGGAGCGGCGATATGCGGTCCGTTTCGGGGTTCCTCAAAAATTCCCTTACCACGCTGCTCGCGTTCGTGTTCACCACGTTCGGCGTGGTTATGTATTTTCAGACGGTGATAACCGCGTCCGCCGACAACTATGCTTTCCGCACCGTAAAATTCGCGTCGGGCGTTTTCATCCCCGTCATAGGCAACATCGTCGGCGAAGCGGCGCGCACCGTCACGGCGTCGGTGTCGGTGGTGAAGTCTTCCGTCGGCGGTGCGGGGATAGCCGCCATACTGTCGCTTACGCTTCCCGCGGTGATATACGTTTTTATGTATAAGTTCTGCACGCTTCTCGGCGCGATGACGTCGCGGCTTCTCGGACTTGAAAAAGAATCCAATCTGCTGTACGACGTGAACGGCTTTCTGAGCGTTCTCGCGTCGCTGCTCGTCGGCACGTCGGTGATATTCATAATAGCGGTTGCAATGTTCATAAGGATAGGAGTGGGGGATTGAAAGAGTATTTTATCGCCATAATGACGTCATCCGTCGTGTCGGCTGTCTGCGTTTCGCTCGCTTCCGGCACACAGTTTGAAAAATATATGCGCTACGTCTGCGCCCTTATCTGCGCTTCGGTCATCGTCTTTCCGCTTGCGGGCGTTATCGACATATCCGACTTCAAGGACGTTCCCGCGCTGAAAGCGGAGACACCGGAGAGCGAAAACGTCATAGTTTCGGCGTTCGCTTCCGAAAGCGCGGCGGATTACATAAAGAATATGGTTTGCGAAAAATTCGGAATAATTCCGGCTGACGTCCGCATAGAAATAGATATCGGAGACGATATCACGGTCGAAGACGTCACCGTGGTACTCGAAAGCAAAGACGAAAGCATCCGTGGTGAGGTGGGAGATTTTCTCCTTTCATCTCTCGGATACGGAATACGGGTGGTCACGGATGAATAAAGAAAAATATCCGAAAGGGCTGCTTCTCGTTGTCCTTGCGCTTGCGGCGGGACTTTTTCTGCTGCTTTATCCGGGCGGAAGCAGGGAAAACACGGCGTCGGACGGATTTGCCTATTCGTCGTCCGAGGACTACCGCGCTTCCCTTGAAAACGAGGTGAAGCGCATCATCGGCAGTATGACCGGCGTCGATGACTGCCACGTTATGATAACGCTCAAAAGCGGGTACGAATACTATTACGCATCCAATCAGCAGCTTTCCGAGACCGAAAACGGCGTTGACTCCCGAAAAGAGTATCTGCTTGCCGATTTCGGCTCCGTAGAACAGCCGGTGCTGATAGAAGAACGGATGCCCGAAGTCGCCGGAGTGGCGGTCGTCTGCCCGGGTATCGACGCTTCCGCGGAATACCGCATAATCAACGTGCTTTCGGCGCTTTTCAATATACAGTCAAACAGAATTTATGTAACAAAATAAATATTATAGGGAGGAACTCCGATGAGTTTTGAAAAATTGAAAGAAAAGATGAAGGAAATCGAATGGAAATCGTTCTTCAAGAGCCGCAGCTTCATAATCGTCTGCTGCGTACTCATCGCCGCGTCGGGCGTCATCGTGTGGAAATCGGTGGCATCTTCGTCGCCCGAACTGCCCGAAACCCAAAGCGGCACCAAAGTCCTCGGCAACGCCGTGCTTGTCGGCAGCGAAACGTCGGCTGAAGACACGGACGCGGATATGTTTTTCGCTTCCGCGGTCATCAACCGCGAAAAGACGAGATGCGACGCGATGGACGTTTTGCAGACGATAGCCGATTCCCCCGATTCGCTTCCGAACGCAAAAGAGGATGCGCTCCGCGCGATCGCTTCTCTCGTTGACGAAATGAACGCCGAAGCCAATATCGAAATGCTTGTCAGATCAAAGGGCTTTGACGACTGCGTTGCGGTCTTTTCCGAGGGCAGATGCTCCGTCATCGTAAAATGCAGCGGACTGCTCGAGGACGACGTGGCGCAGATACTCTCGATAGCCGTTGAGCAGACGGGGCTTTCACCGTCGGGGATAAATATAATCGAGAAAAATTAACGAAATTTCAAATTCGTTCCGGAGGATAAAAACAAATGAAGTATTACCTGCTCCTTTTTGCGTTTTTTCTTGCGTTCGTTCTCGTCACGCCGTGCGTCTACGGTCTTCTCCCGTCGGGGCTGAAGCCGGTGACGCAGAAGGTGACGGAGGAAGAATACAGCGTTTTCTACCCCGAAACGTCGGAAGAAAACGTCGGTATCGACGAGAAGAAGGTCGCCTGTCTTCTTGCGTCCGTTCTCGGTGAAGACGCTCCGACGGAGGCGCTGAAAGCCGCGGCGATAGTTCTGCGCACGCGGCTCGCTTCCGGCGATGACGATATCCGGCTGTCGCGTTACGACGTCTGCGCCGGGTACACGAATGCGGCGGACGCTACGGCGGGAATGGTGATAAGCTGCGACGGTTCGCTTATCGACGCCGCGTATCACGTTTCGTCATACAAAATGACCGAAAGCGCGCTTGACGGAAAAGGAAACGATATCCCGTACCTTGTTTCCGTCACGTCGCCGGAGGACGCCGCGTCTTCGTCAAAGTCCTATACCGCCGAGGAATTCCGGCTTTTTCTCGGTGAAAACGGAATAAGCGTCGACGAGTCGATAAGCCACAGATCGTGGCTTACCTACGTTTCGCGCACGGCTTCCGGCAGGATAAAGCGCGTTTTCGTCGGCGATACCGAGCTTTCGGGAGCCGCTTTTGCCGCTCTTTTCGGCTTTGAGTCAACGTACATACTGATCGACACCACCGAAAAAGGCTTTGTCTTCACGTCCGCAGGCAGCGGCGACGGAGTGGGACTTTCGCTTTGCGGCGCCGTGAAAATGGCGAACGACGGATACAGCTGCGATGAAATAATAAAGCACTATTACAAAAACGTCAGAATAGAACGCAAATAAATATCTTCGTTTGAACAAAAATGAATAATCGCGTCATTTTCGGGAAAGAATATCCGTGACAAAACAAATCACAAAGGGGATATTCATATTATGGATGACGAAAGCAAAAAGAACGGAAACGAAGAAAACGAAGAAAAAGAGGGCTTTTTCAAGAAGGTGTTCGGCTCTGCAAAGAACCGCGTAAGGATCGCCGGAGCGGTCTATGCGTTTCTTGCGATATGCGTCGTGACGGTGATGATACTTTCCGTCACCTCGATAACGGGCAGCCCGAGCGTTGACATAGACGTGAGCCTACCGGAAATATCGGTGCCGTCTGTCATCGACTATCAGCCGAGAGACAACGAAAAGCCGGTGCAGAAAGAGGAAAGCAACGTCCCGTCCGATACCGAGGAACCTACGGAGGACGAAGAAGTGTATTACCGTCCGTCGGACGGCGAAACGCTTAAAGGTTACAGGATGAATTCGCTCATCTATTCCAAAACGATGAAGGACTATCGCACGCATTCCGGTATCGACATTTCCGCTTCCGTGGGGAGCGAGGTCAGATGCTACGCCGACGGCGTGGTGAGCGAGGTCGCCGACGATCCGTTTATGGGCAAAACGGTCAAGGTCACGCACGAATACGGCTTGGTATCCGTTTATCAGAACCTTATGGACGAGCTTCCCGATACGGTCAGGGTCGGCAGTTCGGTCAAAGCGGGCGATATCATCGGCGCGGTCGGCGAAAGCGCGATAATGGAATCCGCCGACGAGCCGCACCTCCATTTTGAGCTTCTCCTCGACGGAAAAACCATCGACTGCGAGAAAGAACTGGAAATCAGCGTAATCAAGAAATAAAAAAAGAGAAGGCTTTCCGCGTTTTTTCGCGGAAAGCCTTCCTTAAATCTATTCTTGATCTGCCGTCGATCCCGAAAGTCGATGCTATGCTTCGACTTTAAGCGTGACCGTTGTTTCTTCGCTGTCGCAGAGGTATTCGTTTACTCTGAAAGCGAACGAGTCGTCGCCGGTATAGCCCTTGTTGGGGTAATAGGTAAATCCGCCCTTTTCGTCGAGCGTCACGGTGCCGTGCGACGGAGAACGCGAGAGCTTATACACGCGGATGTCCGAAGAATTGCTCACGCTTCCGTCAAACGGAGCGTCCTTTTTGCATACGAACGAAACGTCATCCTGCTTTGCGGGATAAAGTCTGGCAGCAAGACCGTTCTTCATATAGCTGTACTGATAGTCGTACATAAGGCGCACGGGTGCATCCTTGGAATAGCAGCAGGATTTGAAATCGCCGTAATCCTGGTAATACATATTTATCGCGTCCGCGTATCCGCAAAGTACGCCCTGCTTCATATAGTTCATATACTTGCGCAAGAAAAGTCTGTCCTTGAAGAGCTTGCCCCAACATTCCATTTCGTAGCAAAGTCCGTAACGGCGGACGAGAGCATCGTTGTCGAGCAGACGCTTTTCGGGAATACCGACGTTGAACGCATAGTTCGGCTGCATACAGCAGACGTCGAAGCCGTAGTCCTGCCACGAAGCGTAACCGGGAGCGCAGTGCCAGGGGATCCAGAAGAACTGTTCGCCCATCGAATGGATCTGATCGGCGATCGCTCTGACGATGGAAGCGTATTTTCCGCTGAGCTGTTCCGAGAACCAATAGAAGCCGCAAAGGTCGATGTGCTTGTAGTTCATCGAATCGAACTTGGTGCGTACCTTGTTCACATACCATTCGGCGGCTTTCTTGCAGTCGTCGAGCGACGAGAAATCGAGCATCTTTCCGTCAACTTCACCGAAATTGTTTACTTCGGGGTGTACGTTCACTATGGTGACGTATGCTTTTACCTTGTAATTATTGAGCCCGAGTGCTTTTTCCACCTTATCCGCGGTCTTTTCGAGCGCATCCATACAGATGCCGTCACCGAAAATGGAATCGAACAGACTTTCCCAGTCGGTCTTGTAGGTCTTTCCGCCGTCGGGGCAGCCGCCGCCGGGGAGTGCGCGTACTGCGGGCAGGAACAGGTAGCCGTCGAACATAGTGTCTTTTATGTTTCCGTCTTTGTCGAGATATGCAACGTAAGGAAGCAGCATTTCTTCGTTTACAAGGTAATCGGTGTTGTGGTAAACAAGCATCACGTCGTTGACACCGCCGAGAAGCGAAGGAGAGGGCTTGAGATAGCCTTTGTCGTCCTGCGCTGCGTCGAGCGAGTAGCCGTTTCCGAGCGACGATGCGGGCAGAGCGTCCTTTATGCTCTTAGTTCCGTTTACGATGATCTCGTCAACGAAGTTCTGGTCGCAGGTGAAGAAAAGCGAAGCGTAACGCGCTTTTACGGCTTTTCCAAGCTCGAATTTTACGGGAAGCATCGACTCGTCGCCGACGTGCTTCAGCTCCTCGAATTTTGCCGCGTCGTACCACGTTTTTCCGTCTTCGGAAAGCGAAAATTTTATGACGTGGGGAATGTTGATCCACATACTCTTGCTGAACAGGAAGTGAGTTTCAAACGACTTGACGGCGCTCGTTTTGCCGAGGTCGATGACGATGAGTCTGTCGGCGGCACCGTTGAAGCGCACCCATTTTCCGTCGTAGCAATATACGCTTTCGCTCGATACGCCGTCGTTGAGGATCTCGATATTTGAATGGTTCGTTCCGGAATTGACTCCGCCGGCGCCTGCTTTTGCCATAAGTTTTTTATGGGCGGCGAGGTTTTCGAGTTCTTCGGACTGATCAACCCAAAGTTCTTCTTCCACTTCGGCAACTTCAAATCCGCCGTAAAAATCGCCTGCCGCGATTTTTTCGTTGGCGATGACGGTCGCTTCTTCAAAACGGTAGAAAACATCCTTCTTTGCGGGAAGTACAAACGATACTTCAGCCGCGTTCACGCAGTAATCGAGAGAAAGCACGAAATTATGGTTTATAATACTTTCGTCTTTCGGCGCGTACATTCTGCCAACGTCAATTCCGTCGGCAAATACTTCGATATATTCGGGGAAGACGATGTTGTTTTCGTCGCTTCTGACGCAGGAAAATTCAAAGCCGCAGACAGAATCGAGCTTCTTTTTGAGGCTTATCGTGATCTTTGCGCCGTCGTCGGCTTTGACGCCTGCCCAGATCTTGTCTTCGGCGATCGAGCCGCCGATGTCGTCGCCGTCGGTAAGTATGCCGTCCGCGTTCTTGGCTCTTTCGTCAAGAACGCCCTCGATAACGTAGGGGCATCTTAATGAAACGACGGTAAAACCGTTTTCTTTGCCATACGCTCTGCCGCTTGAGGCTTCCGCACGGGATTTTTTCTTGCACATTTCGCATCTTGTTTCGTTGAAGTAATTTTCCGAAATACTCATAATGTTTTTCTCCCATTATTTTGTTTTCTAAGGCTTACGCCTTGAAACAAGTATACACTCGTTTGGGATTTCTGTCAATAATTATGCTTGAAAAAGCGGAAAAAGTGTGATACACTGCTGAAAAGTTTGAAACACAAGAAAAAATTTATAAAAAAACGGCACAAATACGTTTCTTTTACGACAAACAAATGAAAGGCGAAGCGAACTTGAACGGAGGTGAGCCGATGGACAGCGGAAAAGAAAATTACGAAAGATATCTCGCGGGCAACGACGAGGGGCTTCGAAGTCTTATAGACGAATTCTACAAGCCGCTTGTGTTTTACCTCAACACATATCTTCGCAATATGGACGACGCGGAGGAAGAAGCCGAGAACACTTTTGCGATAATTGCCATTAAACGACCGGTATTTAACGGTAAGTCGGGGTTCAAGACATTTCTTTTTTCCATCGGTAAAAATCTCGCCGTAGACCGGCTCAGAAAAAAGCCGAAGCACGCGCATATCAGCATTGACGAATGTTCCGATCTGCCGTCGCTCGAATACGTCGAGGATTCGTACACGCTCACCGAAGACAAAAAAGCCGTGCGGGAGGCAATGGAAAAGCTCAAACCCAAGTACCGCCGCATACTGTGGCTCGCCTATTTTGAGGATATGGACTGCAGCGGTATCGCTTCCGCAATGGGAATGACGAGAAGCGGTGCTTACCATACACTCGAACGCGCGAAAGCTTCGCTGAAAAAAGAACTCGAAAAGGAGGACTTTTGATTTATGAAAACAACAAATCAGGTTTTCGACAGTGTCATAAACAGACGCAGCAAATGTGAAAGGAATGTATTTATGGAAGAAAAACCGAAAAAGAGAATATTCAACGGAATTCTTGTCGCCGCTTCCTACGCGGTCATAGCGGTGACGGTGCTTGCTCTTGCGGTGGCACCGTTCATTTTCAGAGAAGAAAAGAATCCGATAGACAACAGTACCGTTCCGGGCGAATACGGAACAAACAGCGTTGAAGCAAGCAAAGAAGCAAGCAAAGAAGCAAGCGAGGAAACAAGCACTCCGGTAATAGTCATCGACGATTATTACAAGCCCGATTACGAAAGCACGAGCACGCTCCATGCTGATGTATTTCTCGAAACACTGAAGCGCGACGGCTATTATTCGGGCGGTGCGAATTATCGCAATTACAACACAAGCAACATAACCGGCATTGTCAATATCACGCCCAAGAGCATTTCCGATGAAATCGAGGGCTTGGAGCTGTTTCTTGTCAAGGACGGCTATCACTGCTTTATGATGTATGACGGAAAGATTTACCGTTATGACACCGTCGGCGGTTATCATTTTCAACTGTGTCTGTGGGACTATGACGGAAACGGCACAAAAGACCTTGTTTCATATCATTCGTGGGGTTCCGGCTTGGCTTACGAATCGGTTTCCGTTATGGATCTCACATTTATGTCGGCTTTCACATTGATCGACAGAGAAGTCACGGTTCCGGGCGACGCTTTCGACTTTGAAATAAGAGACGGCGTAATTTATATTGACGGCAAAGAGCTGACATGCAAAAACAATTTATTCGGCTGGGTGGACCTTTCGCACGAGTACAAATACGACGGTTCGGAAGAAAGCCTCATAAAGCTGTATATTGTACCGAACGGAGAAAGATTGGAAATATGGTCGGTGAATGAGACACAGACACCTTCTTCCGCGTACGTTATCCCCCAATGTATCACTCCGTCCGCAAAATGCCCTGCGCGAAATATCGAAAGCGCGGTCATCGATGCTGCCGTACTCGACGGGAACAAGCTTGCCGTTATGTATGTCAACAAAAACGGTCTTGCAACAGTTGCCGTGACAGATGAAAAATCCCATGTGACCGTTTTGGCGAGCGACATAAACTGCACGGATTTTTTGTTTGAGCTTGCTGCAAACGATGACGGAAGCGTTAGTATCAACTGCGTTACTCCCGGGAATACCTGTCCTCCGGAAATTCTGTCCGTGAACGGAAAAGGCGGATTTTCGTATAAGGTCACGCCGGAATACCATACCGACGAAAGACACAGATAAATTGCAAATTGCAAATGCCAAATTAAGGAAAGGATTTTCGGGGCAAAAACCCGAAAATCCTTTTCAATTATTATTATAAATTAAGAAGGATTTTGGCGTTTTTGCGCAAAAATCCCATCTCTATTTGCAATTTATCATTTGTAATTTGTCATTTGTCATTCTTTTCAAGTATCGGCTTAAAAAGCGCAAACGTCTTCATCCCTTCGGGGTGCGAGAGGCGGCTGCACGTTCTGTAATAGTCGGAATGTTCGATAAATCTGTTGGCAAATGACAGGATATCCGTAAAAACGTCGATGTCGTCGGTGTCCGCCATACCGCAGACGCACATCACCTTGAGCAGGGCGACCGCCGTGCAGAACGCGGCAAACGCCGAATCGGGCGTTTCACAGCCGTCAACGTAGGGGAAACTCTCGTATATCAGATGATTGGCGATTATCCTGCCCGCGTAGGCTTCGACCTTCGGGATCACTTTGTAAAGATGCTCTTCCGCTTCGTCGAAACGGAGCATCATCTCGTCTTCGCCGCAGTCGAGGAAGGACAGCACTTTTTCACCGTATTCTCTTATGCTCTTGCTGCGTCTGCAAAGTATTTCGATAAAATGCTTTACCGAAACAAGCGACTGCTTTCGGCTTTCCGCTTCTTCCTGCGGATTGCCGCCGCAAAGCAACCCGATCTTTTCAAGGCGTTCCGTTATGCTTTCGCCCGGCTCGGACATTATTAACACGCATTTGTGGCGAAGAGCGTCTTTTTCCGGCTCGTCGCCGTAGACTTCAAGCCCATCAAACGGCAGATCCACCGTCGTTTCGTGCGGGAGCAGCGGCTTCGTGCTTTGCATAAGCAGTTCCACCGTCTCTTCGCAGCTGCACGACATACATATCTCGTGATTTTCGCCGTACTTTTTCACGCCTCGCGGATATACGCGGCATATAAGCGGCAGCAGATGCTCACCCTTTTCCTTTTGAAGCATACAAAGTCCGTCTTCGTCGAGCATCGGACATTGTTCAAGAAAATTCGGCTGTATCGAAGCGTAGGATTCATCGGTGGGGAAGTCCGACACCACAAAGGCGTCGTCTATGCGGTGACGCAGTTTTTCGGTGCAGTCAAGACCGATGAGCGAAAAATATTCCGCTTTGCTCACGTTGATGCCCCAGCCGTCGCAGCACGGGTGACGGCAGATGCCGCATTTGCATACGAACCGCTCAAAATAATCGGGTACAAGCACTCTGCTCATTAATATTCCTTCTTTATATTGGATTTTCGAGAGTGTTATATCACACCGAAAAAAGAAAATCAAGATATTTTTATTATATTTTTCCTTTCTTTTTCTATTGACAAAACCGTTCGCATCTGCTACAAATAATCGTTGTAAGAATATTGTCGGACGGTTTGTTTATGAGAATAAAAGCAATAAAAAACGATACCCGTCGGGGTATCTTCACGAATATGTGCATAGCGTTCATTTCGCTTTTCGTCAACGGCTTCGGCGTTTACCTCACGATACACGCGTCGGTCGGCGCCGCTCCGTGGGACGTATTCAACCTCGGTCTTTCCAAGACGCTCGGCATCGTCTACGGCAACGCTTCGATAGCCGTTTCGGCGCTGATAGTTCTTATCGACGTGATTATGCGCGAGCCCATCGGCATCGCTATGTTCATCGACGCGGTGACCGTCGGCAAAGCGGTGGATTTCTTCGAGTGGCTGAACGTCGTCCCGGTGCCGAAGAATATGGCGGGAAGTATCGTTATGCTCGTCGTAGGGTTGTTCATACTCGGCTACACGCAGTATTTCTATATGAATGCCGCTCTCGGCTGCGGCCCGCGTGACACGCTGCTTGTCGGGCTTAAAAAGAGACTTTCAAAGATTCCCATAGGCGTTATCAGCATAGGACTGCTCAGCCTTGCCACGTTCATCGGATGGCTGCTCGGCGGCAAAGTCGGTGTCGGCACGCTCGTCTGCGCGTTCGGCGCGGGGCCGGTTATGCAGTTTGCGTTCCGCACGATGCGCTTCGACGCGGATAAGATAACGCACGAACCCCTTTACGACTCGGTGAGAATAATATTTGCAAAGAAAAAGCGGACAAACGAATGACAAATGACAAATTGCAAATGACAAATTAAGGTAATTATTTTCACGGCAAGCCGTGAAATAATTTGCAGGTGAAAACTGAAAACTGAAAACTGAAAACCGAAAACTCAAAAAAGGATTTCCGCTCACATCACGGAAATCCTTTTTTCACTGTCCTTCGTCGAGTATGACAAGGGACAGATTTTTATTTTCTTTTTCGTTGCGCTTGAAAACTTCAAGGAAAGTTTTGTCGATCTCGTTCAGCTTTTCGACGTTTCGCAGCACAAGCGTACATTCGCCGATCTCCCAGAGACAGTCGTTCAGCGCGTCGAAATTCCTGCCGTACCAACGGGGAAACGAGAGCTTGGACGCGACGTAGGAGTGGGCGGAGGCTTTATTGAAAACGAGCGAAAAATCGAGCAGTATATTTTTCATTTGAATACCACCTTTCCGTTCTCGTATACGACTTCACGGAACGTTTCGTAATGATCCTCGGTGTAATAAAAATGCCAATCCGTCGAGTAGATGAGCCGCTTTTCGCCTCTCGGCTTGCTGCCGTTCGTATCGAGGTCACATTCAGTGTATTTGATGCCTTTCGTTGTGGGAAGCCGTTTTTCGTAGTTGCCGTAATAGTCTCCGCCGATCGCGGCACCGTTTTTGTATCTTTCCACTGTGCCGCCCGACCATCCGAGCTTCTGTGCTTCGGCTTTGGTGATGTAGTTCGACGGCAGTTTTTTGTATGTCGCAAGATACGCGACGACGTGTTCAAGATCGTAATAAGCTCCGTCTTTGTCAACGGTGATCCCCGGCTCTTCCTCCGATTCTTCGGGAAGACTTGATTCCTCGTAAATGCTTGATTCTTCGGGAAGCGATACATAGGTTATGATCGAGACCGGCTCAAACGATACGTCCTCCGGCTCCGACGTGACGACTTCTATGAAGCTGCCTATATCGCACGCCACGCACGAGAAGACAAGGGAAAGGGCAAGCAGCAGAATTAAAATGCGTTTTATTGGATTTTCTCCTTTTTTGGTTTTCTTTTTGTTTTGACGCAGAATAACGTTTCTGCATAGTATGTAGAGAACCGGTTGATACTCCGGACAGAAGGAGGGAATTTACATGGGATGCTTCGATTCGTTCTTCGGAGGCCAGAATAACTGCTGGGTAATCATTCTTATCGCAATAATCATCCTTTGCTGCTGCGGCGGTTAAGGACGGTTATTCACTGTCGGGGACTCCGTGCCGAAAGGTGCGGAGTCTTTTTCTATCCATCTTTCGCGGTAAAACAGATACTGCTGCGCGATGCCGCCGTAGGGCTTGAAGACCGATTCGTCGAAGCCGTCGCCGTAATATTTCTGTATCACGCGCTTTATCCATACGTCTTTGGGGAACGCATCGAAAAATCCGTAGCCGAACAGAAGCACGCAGTCGGCGACCTTGTTTCCGACGCCTTTTATCGTCATAAGTATCTCTTTTGCTTCGTCGTAGGACAAAGCCGCGAGCTTTTCGAGGTCAACGTCCCCCGACACGACCTTTTCGGCGGCGTCGATGATGTACTTTGCCCGAAAACCGCTGCGTATCACGGCAAGACCGTCAACGCCGGCGTCAAGCACCGTCTTTGCGTCGGGGAAGGCGAAGCCGCCGTCGGTCGGAGCGCCGAAGTTGGTGCAGAGAGACGACACTATCTTTTTTATCCTCGGGATGTTGTTGTTCTGCGATATGATGAACGAGCAGAGCGTTTCCCATTTGTCCTGACGGAGTATGCGTATGCCTTTTGCGTAGTTCAGACAGTCTTTCACTTCGCTGTCGCGGCTCAGAAACGAGTTGATGCCGCCGTAGTCGCGGTCGAGGTCAAAATAGGTCTTCCACACGGAATCAAATTCGTCTTCACTCACGTTTTCGAGGATGACGTACTTTTCGTCCTCCCTCACGCAGAGCTTTCTGCCGTGGGCGATGCCGGTGATGACGCCGTTTTCGTTTTCAAAGCGGAAGCACTGACCGCAGTCAAAGGTCTTCGTTATGTCAAAAAGACCGTCTTTTTCTATGTATGTGTTGCTGCCTTCAAAAAATACCATTGTAATTTTACCTTGTTTGTGTTATAATGTCACCGAGGTGAAGAAAAATGCACGAAAGGATATATACCATTCCCGTGAATCAGGCGTTCGAGCAGAATGACGAATGTCCGTTCTGCCTGCTTTATAAACAGCTCGAAAAAAACGAGATAGACCTTATCACCGGCGCTTCGATGATGGAGCCGGACGTAAGGATAAAGACCAACGAGCTTGGATTCTGCCGCAGGCACTTTGATATGATGTTCGAGTCCAAAACGCGGCTTCCGCTTGCGCTGACGATACAGACGCACCTTGACGAGCTTCGCAAGGATATAAAGCCGGGCGGCTTTCTTTCGGGCGATCCCGCGGCGAAGCCGGTAAAACGGATAGAAAAGCTCGAACACGACTGCTACGTCTGCGGACGCATCGAAGGTCATTACGACAAAATGTTCGAGACCGCCTGCGGTCTTTTTGAAGAAGAAAACGAGTTCCGGAACAAGTTCGCGTCGCAAAAATATTTCTGCCTGCCGCACTATAAAAAACTGCTTCTGTTTTCCAAAAAGGTCAATTCAAAGCGCTGGTATCCCGAGCTTTGCAAGGCAGCCGAAGGTATCGTGACAGAGTATATAAATTCGCTTTACGACGATATCAGTCTGTTCTGCAAAAAGTTCGACTATAACTATCACGACGTCCCTTGGGGAAACTCGAAAGACTCGGTAGAAAGGGCGATCAGATTCATTGCGGGCGATGAGATTTAAAAATGATATATTGCCTTATGGCAATATGATATACGCCCTTATCGCTTACGCGAAATGATATATTGCCTTATGGCAATATGATATACGCCTTGAGGCGTATGATATATCGCTTGCGCGATATGATATGTGCTTCGCACATTGAGGTGATTATTTCACGCGAAAGCGTGAAATAATTTCGATAATTTGAAATTTGTTTCGTGAATTAGTAATCGGGACGTCGAGGACGCCGTCCCCTACTGAAAACTGAAGACTGAAAACTGAAAACTCTTACCCTCCGGTTTACATAATCGCACCGATAATCCGCATTATCGAAATTATTTTATCCACACTTTCCACATAGTTATCCACACCCCGATGACGTGATTTCAAGGCTTTTCGGCAAAATTCGACTCGGTTTTCCACAAATCCACACGGTTATCCACATAGCAGAGGGGCAGATTATGTAAATTGTGTAAAACTCCCGTGAGTTGTCCACTGTGCGGACGGCTATATAAGAATCATCGTATTTTGAGGCGGCGATCCGCCTCAAATTTTATTTTTTTATACTTCTTTGGTGGCGTAAGCGTTCAGGTCAAGCGGCGCGACAGAGCCGGAAAGGTATTCGTAATATCCCTGCGACGCTATCATCGCGGCGTTGTCGCCGCAAAGGGAAAGCGGAGGAATGTACGATTTTACGCCGTGTTTTTCGCAAAGATCGACAACCGCTTTGCGGAGATGCGAGTTTGCCGCCACGCCGCCTGCAAGGACGACGGGGAGCTTTTCGCCGGTCGTGATGAGCTTTTCAAGCCGGGACGAGATCGTGTTTACGAGAGTTTTTGTGAACGACGCGGCAAGGTCGGCTTTCTGCGTGTCGTCAAGCGTGATGCCGCGCGCTTCGTTCGTGTGAACGTAGTTTATTACAGCCGTTTTCAGCCCCGAAAAAGAGAAGTCGTATTCGTGATCGTGTACGGTAGCGGGAGTGAATTTTATCGCGTCGGGGTTGCCGATAGATGCCAGTTTGTCCATTGCCGCGCCTCCGGGATAGGGAAGCCCGAGCATACGGGCGGCTTTGTCGAACGCTTCGCCTGCGGCGTCGTCGCGTGCGTGACCGATAAGGCGGTAGTCGGTGTACGATTCCGCTTTCATAAGCGATGTGTGTCCGCCGGAAACGACAAGGCAGTAGAACGGCGGCTCAAGATCGGGATGTACGAGATAATTCGCGGCAACGTGTCCGCGTATGTGATGAACGGGAATGAGCGGCTTGCCCGAAGAATAGGCAAGTCCTTTTGCAAACGAAAGCCCCGTGAGCAGCGCTCCGATAAGTCCGGGAGCGTAGGTGACGGCTATCGCATCGACGTCGCCGAGCGTCATATTCGCTTTGGCGAGCGCTTCGTTTACCACACCGGTTATCGCTTCGCAATGCGCTCTCGACGCGATCTCCGGGACGACACCGCCGTAAAGCGCGTGGACGGCGATCTGCGTGGCGACGACACTTGAAACAAGCTCTCTGCCGTCTTTTACTATTGAAGCCGCGGTCTCGTCGCAGCTTGATTCTATTCCGAGTATTATCATATTTCCTCCGATTTCATAAGCAGGGCGTCGGTATTGCCGTAAAAGTGCGGTCGCCTGCCTACCGTGAAAAATCCGTATTTTTTATATAAAGCTATTGCGTTTTCGTTGTCTTCGGCGACTTCGAGGTACGCTTCATCGCATCCGTTCCGCCTTGAAAAATCAAAAAGGGATTCGATAAGCGCGGACGCGATGCCGCTTCGTCTGTATTCCTTGCCGACGGCGATATTGTCGATGCTGCATTCGCCCGCACCGACCGTCGCGCTGCATATTCCCGCTATCACGCCGTCCTTTTCGGCGACAAGATAGACGGAGTGTTCGTTTTTTATGAATGAATCTATCTCGCTTTTGCTCCACGGACAGAAAAGACATTCTTTTTCGAGTTTTGACGCCGAAAGTGTTTCGTCGTCTTTTATTCTGCGTACCGTCACTCGGTAAGCCCTCCCCAGAAATAGTATGTGAGCGGCTCCGGACAGAAATAGGAATTTCCGTGTTCCATATCGTAAAGATAGTTCATACCGTTGGTGTCGCGCCAGAAGACCACTTCGTAATAAAGCCCGGGGTATGCGGCGGAAAGCAGACGGATGTGCAGGGTGAAGTCGAGATCCATTTCGTTCACCGTCGGGGCTTCACGCTTCTGCACTTCTTCTTTTGCTATCGTGTCGCGTATCATATAGACGTAATCGTAGCTTGCGTAATACTTTTCGTGATTCTGCTCACAGATGAGCCTTTCGCTTTCGCGTTCCGCACGGAGACGGTTCAGGTCATCGACAGACCAGTAAGATTCGAGGTATTCTTCCTCGGGGAGCAGCTTGCCTATCTGCTGGGCGGACGAATCGCCTTCGAGCCAGAGCTGCGCGGCTATCGGCTCAAAGCTTTCCACGGTGAAATCCGGGAAAGTGTTTATGCGGTAAACGTATGGCAGGTCATTGTCGTTTTCGCAGAGGAAGCGCGGAACTCCGCCTTCCTGTGCTTCTTCGTTGATTATCGTGCAGTAGCCGTTTCCGCCTTTTTCGGTGAAGAAGACGTCGCCGACGTTCACGGCAAAGACACCGCGGCACCATATATATTCTTCGCCGGTTTCTTTTATCACGAACCCCTGCTCGGTCGGATCAACGTCCGGCGTGCAGGCAAAAAGCGAAACGCAGAGAGATGCGAGAATGATGAGAGAAAATATTTTTTTCATAAAACTTCCTTAATAAAATATGATAAGCGTGAGAATCCCATCCGTAAAACCGTGTTTTACGGATGCACGTTCAGTACCCGATCTGTCCCAGACTGTCGTCGTTTTCGATCCAGTCGTTCACATCGTAAACGGTGTATTTGTCCTTCGTTTCGCGGACGTAAACGTGCGAAATGCCCGCGTTTATCACAAGACGCTTGCACATCTGACAGCAGCAGGTACCGCCGACAAGCTCGCCCGTCTGCGGTGAAATGCAGGCAAGGTACATATCGGCGCCTATCATCGTGTCCCTCGGAGCGGCGATTATGGCGTTGGCTTCGGCGTGGACGGAACGGCAAAGCTCGTATCTTTCGCCGCGCGGTATGTTCAGTTTTTCACGCATACATTCGCCTATGTCGCAGCAGTTCTTGCGTCCGCGAGGCGCACCGGCGTAACCCGTGGAAACTATGCTGTCGTTTTTGACGATTATCGCGCCGAACTTGCGTCTGAGGCAGGTGCCTCTTTCGGCGACTGTCTGTGCTATGTCAAGATAGTAATTCGGCTTGGAAAGACGTTCCATCGTTCGACCTCCGAAAAAATTTGAATTTTGGATATACTTATACATCTGTTGATTATATCATCGAAAAAGGCAAAAATCAATAGTTTTGGGCTGACGAATTTGATAAGAAACGCATAAAATATTCTTGAGGTGTTGTAAATTGGCTCTTTCCGCATCAATACTTATGCCGTCGTCCGTTTCTCCGTCGTCCGTTTCTTTTGACGGCAAACGCATATATTCTCTTGACGGGCTGACTCCTTACGTTTATGCCTTTGACACAGACGGGCTTTACCTTGACCGCTTCCGCGTACTGCGCGCATACCAAAGCGCCGTTTACGACGAAAAACAGGGGAGATTCTGCTGCGTCGGCGGCGGACGTCCGGGCAGGATATATACGCTGAACCGCCGTTTCGAGGAAGTCTGCTCCGTGGAAGCGGAGTTTCAGGACGCATCCGACAGACAGGGGATAGCTGACGCTTCATACCGAAGCGACGGAGGCGGATTCGACATTACCCACCGTCATTCGCTCCGCGTTTACGCGCTCGACGGCAGCTTTGACCGCACCGTGACGCGTACTCCCGTCGGCAGGACGTTTTTGCATTGGCAGGAATTTGCGTCGCACCGCGCGCTCCATTACGAGGAAAACGGAAGAAGATATATCACGGTAGACCGTCTCGGCGGAACGCTGCCGGACAGCGTGGCTCTCAAATCGTTCATTCCTTACGGCGACGAGCTGTACGGCGCTTTTTCGTGGGGATATCTTTATACCTACGTCATTCCCGTGTTCACGGACGGAAAACTGAACACGTCCGTTTTCGGCAATTTTGCCTACGTCGCGGACGGAATAACAAAAAACTGATTTTGGTGTTGCAATTACCGAAAAAACGTGGTAAAATACAGTGAATAAATATGGAAAGGCAGTGCATTGTATGAAGACAGAGAACATTTTTCTTTCCGCGTCGTCCGTCAAGGAAGCCGACGGCAGATCTGCAAACTACGGCATAAGCTCGTTCACTCTTATGGGAAACGCCGCAAAAGAACTGTTTGACTATATCAGAAGAAACGGTATCGACACATCCTCCGTACTCATAATGTCGGGGCGCGGCGGCAACGGCGGCGACGGCTATGCGCTTGCCTGCCTTATGCGTGACGCCGGCATCAAGGTGCGCACGGTACACGTTACCAAGAGCAAAAACGAAGACGCCGAAAAATATCTTGAAAGATATACCACGTCCGGCGGCGTACTCATCAAATATTCCGACGATCCCGAAGGCGTGGCGGCACTTGCAGCAAGCGCGACTCTTATCGTTGACGCGCTCCACGGAATCGCTTTTGCGGGCGAGCTTTGGGGCGACGAGCTGAAGCTCGTGGCGCTTGCGAACAGCTCGGACGCCGTCGTTCTTGCGGTGGACATACCTACGGGCGTCAGCGCCGACGGAAGCGCTTCAGCCAACTGCATTATGGCAGACCATACCGTGACCTTCACGGCTCATAAAGCCGCGACCGTTTCGCAGCCTGCGCTTGAATACTGCGGAAAAGTCTACGTTGCCGATATCGGAGTGCCCGAGGAGGTACTCGAATCCGTGCGTCCGATGGGCTGCGTGATAGACGAAAGCGTGCTTTCCTATCTGCCTTACAGGTCTCCGAACACGAACAAGGGAAGCTACGGCACTCTGCTTGCGCTTCTCGGAAGCCCCAATATGCCGGGATCCGCTTATCTTGCGTCGCTTGCCGCCCTCAGAAGCGGCGTCGGACTGCTCAAGCTCACGGGCGACGAAACAACGCTTTCCATACTCAAAAACCGCTTGTCCGAGCCGGTGTTCGTCCCTTTCACAAGGGAAGATATAACCGGCCAGAAATACTCCGCGTTCCTTGTCGGCTGCGGTATCGGCAGAAATTACGACAACGTACTCGGTGAGATACTCAAAAAACAAAAACAGATAACCATTATCGACGCCGACGGAATAAATTACCTCGCCTCGCATATAAATGTGTTGATGGAAATGCAGGGCGATGTTATCCTCACGCCTCATCCCGGTGAAATGGCGCGGCTTATCGGCGAAGACGTCGAATACGTCTGCCGCAACAGGATCGAATGTGCAAGGGCGTTCGCAATGGAATACTGCTGCGTGGTGGTACTCAAGGGCGACCGCACCGTTGTTGCGTCCCCGAACGGCGACGTGTTCATCAACACGACGGGCAACACCGCGCTTTCAAAGGGAGGAAGCGGGGATATACTGGCAGGAGTCATAGCGTCACTTGCGGCTCAGGGCGTCACCGCTCTCAAAGCCGCCTGCATCGGCGTTTACGTCCACGGCAAAGCCGCCGACGAGCTTGTACCAAAATACGGTACACGCGGTATGCTTCCGCACGATTTGCCTGCGGAGATCGGACGTCTCCTCGGCTGACGAGGCTCTGCATTTCCCGAAAACTTTTTTCGGGAGATATGATGAATGAAAAAACTGTTATTTGTTCCGCTTATCGTTCTTTCGCTGCTTCTTTTCGGCTGTTCTTCCGGTGAAGACACCGCGGAAAAACTCGCGTCCCGCCTTGAAGCGCCTTTTGAGTACAGCATCCAAAGCGGCACTTACGCTTTCAATTACAAAAAAGAGACGTCTAAAGCGACGGTCGAGATCACTTCGCCCGAACCGCTTTCGGGACTGCTCCTTGTCAGAGACGAAAACGGCGTGAACGCTTCCTACGACGGGATAATGGTAACTCTGCCGTCAAGGGCGGCAAAACGCATATTCGTCCTTGACGATATCGTCGATTCGGTCGCTGCGTCGCTCAAAGACGGCACCTTCGTCCGCGAAAGCAGGGACGGCAGCACGTTTTTCGGCACTTCGTCGGGGCTTTACGCATACAGCATCGAGGTGAACGAAAAGACGGGCGACATAGTGAGCGCAAAGGCAGAAAACGGAACGGAAATATACGAATACATATTTTTACAATAGAACGGAATGTATCAAAATGACGGAAAAACGCGCACAAGCGCTCATCAATACGGAAAATCTCATACATAATTACAAATACATAAAAAGCAAATGCCGCACTTCCCGCGTCATCGCGGTGGTCAAAGCCGATTCCTACGGTCACGGCTCCGTCGAGGTCTGCCGCGTACTTGAAGAAAAGGGCTGTGATATGTTCGCCGTGGCGACTGTCGCCGAAGGTGTCACGCTCCGCGAAAACGGCATAAAAAGCGATATAATAATTCTCGGCTACACGCCGACGGAATACGCCCATTACGTTGCCGAATACGGTATGATACAGAACGTCAATTCGCTTGCCCACGCAAAGGAACTGAACGAAGTGGGAATAAAGCTCAGAATACATATCAAGGTCGATACGGGAATGTCGAGGCTCGGCATATACTGCCATTCCGCAGACGATACGGAAAAGGCTTTTGCGGACGTAAAAGCGGTCTGCTCGCTTGAAAACCTCAAGGTCGAGGGCATATTTACCCATTTTGCCTGCGCCGACGACGAAAAAAGCGATATGACCGAAAAGCAGTTCGCGTCTTTTATGCTGCTTCTTGAACGATGTGAAAAAGAGGGCGTTGACGTCGGGATGCGCCACTGCTGCAATTCGGCGGCTTTGCTCAGATATCCCGGGATGCACCTTGACGCGGTGCGCGCCGGCATAATACTATACGGTCTTGACCCTGCCGGTGAAGACAGCGGAGCGCTTCGCCCCGTAATGTCATTCGTCACGCAGATAGCGCAGTTGACCGAGCTTAAAAAAGGCGATACGGTCAGCTACGGCGGCGTTTTCACCGCAGACAGAGATATGACCGCGGCGACGCTTTCGGTAGGCTATGCCGACGGTATGTTCCGCGGACTTTCCGACGGCGGAGAAGTCTATATCAACGGCAGACGGGTGAAGATACTCGGCAAGATATGTATGGATATGTGTATGGCGGATGTCAGCGGAGTGGATTGCTCCGTCGGAGACAGAGCCGAGATATTCGGCGAGCATATATCCGTCAACGAGCAGGCAAAAAAAATCGGCACGATCAATTACGAGCTGCTTTGTGCGCTCAAATCGAGGGTGCCGAAAATATACATATAACTGCGTCAGCTTGCGGAGTTTTCTTCCGCGTCATCGGGCGTAAGCCCGAACGACACCGATATCGCCTCGTTCACGAGGCTCATCGCGGCGTCTCCGAGATGGCCCATTCGGTCGCGGAGCCGCTTTTTGTCGAGCGTGCGTATCTGCTCGCACAGTATCACCGATGATTTCGCAAGCCCCGAATCGGGGCCGATCTCTATATGAGTCGGCAGCTTCGTTTTTTCGGTGCGGCTCGTTATCGCGGCGGGGATGACCGTGGGGGAGTATCTGTTGCCGATATCGTTCTGAACTATCAGCACGGGACGCATACCGCCCTGCTCTGAGCCGACTACCGGCGAAAGGTCGGCGTAATATATGTCTCCTCTTCTGACTGTATTGTTTCCTGTCACATAAATCATCCTTTTATATCAAGTTATTCCCTTGATACTATTTTTGCCAATGAAACGGCGATTATTCCGTGACGGAAAAAATAAAAAGTTTAACATTTTTTAATTGATATCACCGATTTGTTTTTGTATCATTGTATCAATGCGTCAAATATACCGGAGGTCATAATAATGGAAACGGTTTCAGATAAAATAAAAAAAGGCAGCGGAAAAGCACGGACAAAGTTTTCCGCCGTCTCATATTGGATAGACAAACATCCCGTATCGTTCATCTCTATGCTTTCGCTCCTTCTCACCCTCGTTGTCGAAATACTGTGCAGGCGGTCGGTTTTTGCCGGACTCACATATATGGTCTGCACGCCGATATACTTTATGGCGAACGCGGCGATAATTTTTACCGGCTACGCCGTGGGACTGCTTTTCAAAAGACGCTATTCCTTCATATTCTTCATAACCTGCCTGTGGCTCGGCTTCGGGATCGCCGACTGCGTTATGATGAATTTCCGCATAACGCCGCTTTCGATGAACGATATACTGCTTCTCAAATCCGTAATAACGATAATTGACGTTTATCTTTCGGTGTTCGAGATCATCGTCATCTGCGCCGCGTTCGCTGCCGCCGTGGCTGCGCTGGTGGTCGTGATGGTCAGACAGAAAAAACGCGGCGTTTCGTATCTCAAAATCGGCATCACCGCCGGCATATCCGTCGCTCTGACGGCAGGCATCCTCATTTTCGGCAAATATTCGCCGTCCGTTGCGCGCGACTACGCAAATATCAGCTCCGGCTACGGCAAATACGGCTTTCCGTTTTCGTTCTGTATGTCAGCGGTCGACAGAGGTATCGACAAGCCGCAGACTTACAGCAAGCAGAACATTGACGAAATAAAAGAATCGCTCGTCAATATAAAGACGAACGAGGTCACTCCCGATACGAATATCGTTTTTCTTCAGCTCGAATCGTTCTTTGACGTAAATTATCTGAAAAACGTCACGTTTTCCGAAGATCCGCTGCCGTTCTTCACGCAGTTGAAGCGGGAATGTCCTCACGCATTTCTGTCGGTACCGGCGCTCGGCGCAGGAACTGCGAACACCGAATTTGAGATAATCACGCAGATGAACGTGGACGATTTCGGCGTCGGTGAAGTGCCGTACAAATCCGTGCTTCAGGACACGACCTGCGAAACGTCGAACTACATCTTAAAAGAACTCGGCTACGCCTGCCACGCCATACACAACCACCAGGGGACGTTTTACAGCCGCAACAAGGTATACGCCGACCTCGGCTTCGATACCTTCACGTCGCTCGAATATATGAACGGCGTGACGACCACTCCGATGGGCTGGGCAAAGGACGACGTGCTGACGGGCGAGATAATCAAGTGCCTCGATTCCACGAAAGGGCTTGACTACATATACACCATATCGGTGCAGGGACACGGCAAATATCCCGACGACTACGAGGGCGAAACGGATATAAAGGTGACTTCGGGAATGGAGGAATCGCTCAATTCGTTTGAATATTATGTAAACCAGATACACGAAATGGACGCCTTCCTGCGCGACCTTATCGACACGCTTTCAAACTACGACGAAAACGTCATACTCGTGCTTTACGGCGACCATCTGCCGAGCTTTGAGATAACTGACGAGGATATCGAAAACGGAGATATCTTCCAGACGGAGTACGTTATCTGGACGAACAAGGAGCTTGATATCAAGGCAGAGGATATGCAGTCCTACCGTCTTACGTCGTTCGTGCTGTCGCTGCTCGGCTGCAACAACGGCGTACTTACGAAATATCATCAGAATTTTGCCGATAACGAAAATTATCTCGATACTCTGAAAGAGCTTGAATATGATATGCTTTACGGCAACAAATATTTCACGTCGGGTGAAAACCCCTATGTTCCGACCGAGCTGCAGATGGGGACTTACCCGGTTTCGGTAATGTCCGCGGAGATGATAGGCGAAGCACTGTTCATAAGCGGAAAGGGATTCACGTCGGCAAGCACGGCGTTCGTGAACGGCAAGGAAACGGAGACTCTGTTCGTCAACGAAAACACTCTCATTATGTCACCGGACGACCTTGACGACGAGGAGGAATATATCCTCTGTATCGAACAGCTGAGCGCCGACGGAATAGCGTTAAGCAGTACGGACGAGCTTGATATTACGGATTATGTAAACCACAAATAAAAAGAACAAGGCGGTAAGAAGAAAATATGGGTGATTCGTTTGAGATAACTGTAAGCGAAAATTATCCGAAAAATGCAAAATATCCTGACCGTAATGATCTTCTGACCGTTTTTGCAAGTTACGGAATCAATGATATATGCAATGTAAAACTGATAGACACAACACGCGGAGACGCTGATATACGGCTGAATTACATAGCGGACAAAAAATATGTGCTTCGTTTCTGCAATACGCCCGATCTGACGGAAGACAGACTGAACGGTTTGCAAAAATTGATAAACAGGTACTTGATATCCGGTATTGTTTGCCCTCGGTATATCAGCCGATCGGACGGTCTGTATCTTCACGAATGGAACGGTCTGATGTATTATTTGTCCGAATATATCGACCTTCCGCTTGCCGATGAAGTCGATATCGCAGATGAAGACAGATTGAGCAGCGAAATTCTTGAAAGCATTGCGGCATTTGCCGAGGCAAATAAAAACATTGATTTGCTTGATACAATGGGAATGTACAGTTTGTTTGATCTTTGCCCGTTCGATAAAAAAGAGGGTATTGATGAAAAGGAACAGAATTTCAATTTGCTGACAGACGCCTTGAACGAATCGGAATGTACCGAACTTGCGGAAAAGCTTGTGTGCCGACACCGCAGCATCCGCAAAGATCTGAAAGAAATATATAAAGATTTACCGCGCTGCGTTTTTCAATGTGACGAAAATTGGTCGAACATATTGATCGACGCGGAACAGCATTTCAAAGGGTTCATTGATTTCAACCTTGCGGGAACCGAGGTCATAGTCAATCAGCTTGCGAATTTAGCGGGATTTGATTATGACGAGAGCAATCTGACGCCGATCGGCGCATCCCGCAGATTTGACAACGCATTACGCGGCTATCATTCCCGTATGGAAACGATCAGAAAAATATATAAAATGAACGATTTGGAACAAAAAGCGCTCTGCCTGTATGCGTGGATAGTTATGATTTCACAATGGCCTGCGGTGTGTTATTTTAAGAAGCAGCTTAATGATCCGATTATGAAAGAAGAGATTGTCGGGCTTTTGAATCTGATCGCAGAGCTGCCGGAAAGCGAATTGGCGTAACATAAAAAAGATTTCAGCGACGTTCGGCGCGTGTTGATAGGGATGTTTTTTGAAGCATTTTCATCACGCGCCGAAAACGAAATAAATCCCTGCCGGGATTTGTGAAATATCCTGCGGATGTGAAATACGCCTGCGGCGTGTGAAATGCCTGCGGGCGTGAAAA
>JAZUKE010000084.1:0-3471 GCA_045643125.1 Eubacteriales bacterium | reverse complement strand
AAGATATGAAATGAATACGAGTTTTTTCTCAAAAAGTCTGCCAAAAATCAAAAAAGCTATTGACAAAACGGCTCATGCGTGCTATACTGTTATGCGTTGGATATCTGGGTGTGGCGCAGTTGGTAGCGCGCTACCTTGGGGTGGTAGAGGCCGCTGGTTCAAGTCCAGTCACTCAGACCAAAAAAACGGGGTTTTTGACCCCGTTTTTCTTTGTTTTCTGCCCTTTTTTGCATCTTTTGGACGAATTTGAGTTTTCGCGAACAGTGTGCGATGACGGTTGGTTCATACTTTGGTACATACATAAAAGAGGGACCTACCTTTTTTGAACGTGATTCTTTCGGCTTCTCTGCCGCAAATCTTATGCGATTCGGCAGCATACGGCAGCGGATTTTCAGCCGAAAAGAGGTTAAAAATGGCAAGCATCACAAAAAAGCAGAACGGCACTTTCCTTGTACGGATTTCACGCGGTGTCGATCCTGAAGGAAAGCAGATCATCCATTCAAAGGTATTCAAGCCGTCCTCAGATCGCCTTTCCTATTCAAAGCTGCAAAAAGAATTGGATTCTTTTGTAAAGCAGTTCGAAGAAGAAATCGATTCCGGAAACAGCGTCGGTCAAAAAAACGGTATGACTTTTGCAGAATTCATTCCGGAATATCTGCAGATCAAAAAAGGTACCGTTGCTCCGACAACTTTTGCGTTTTACCAGAATATCATTGAAACAGAGCTTATTCCGAAATTCGGTCCCATAAAACTCAGGGACATACGAGTACAGCACATTCAGTCTTTTATCCAATACTTATGTAATGAAATGCCGCGAAAAGACGGCGTCGACGGTCACGTAAAACCGCAGACAGTCAAGCGATACACCACCGTACTTCGTTCCGTTCTGTCGCTGGCTTACAAAATGGAATATATCGATGACGATGTCGGGCAGTCGAAACGCATTACTTTCCCGAAAGAAATCTCACCCGAAATCGAAGTCTTTTCTCCCGAAGAAATCGCTTATTTGCTCAAGGCTCTTGAAAGCGAGCCGCTCCATATACGCGCACTGATAGAGACGGCACTGTTTACCGGCTGTCGGCGCGGTGAAGTCGTCGGACTTAAATGGAGCGACATCGACTTTGACAAGCGCACGGTCTCCATAAAGAGATCCATCTATAAGCCGCACGGCGAAAAAGCTTTGGAAAAGCTTCCGAAATCAACGAGCAGCATCAGAACGATCGCCATTCCGGAAAGGCTCTGCGAAACGCTTACTCTGTATAAAAAGCATCAGGATTGCCACAAATCGTATCTGGGCGACGCATGGAATGAACTCGACTATGTATTTACCGAGGAATACGGTTTTGTTATGAACCCGCAAAGCCCGACAAAAATATTTGACCATTTTCTGAAGCGTCACAATCTTCGGCATCTGAAATTTCACGGTCTGCGGCACACATCCGCCACGATGCTTCTTTCCAACGGCTGTGATATAAAAACCGTTTCGGCACGCCTCGGTCACGCCGACATTGAAACGACCGGCATTTACGTGCACGCGCTCAAAAGCTCCGACTATGCCGCCGCGGCAAAATTTGACGAGCTGATAGGTAAAAGCACCTCAAACGGCAATAAACGTTAAATGTTCGAACGACGCTCTTTGCTGCTCTTGCGCTTTAATTCCAACTTTATCAACGACGCAGTAACCGAAGCCGTTCTGCGTCTGACATTGCTTTCCTCATGGTTTATTTCAGCAATAACCTGAGGGCAAGGAATTTTCGGTGACGGCATTGAAGGCATAAATCTCTCTATGTACGGTTCTTCAAATTCCTCAAGCGCGATCAGTCTGCGATTTCCGGCTTCGATTGAAGTGACAAAATTCTTTTTTATGCAAAAGCGCACATGACCTTTGCCGAATCCGATTTTCTGTTCCTTCGCATACGAAATCGCAGACGGAATGGTACGAAGCTTAGGAAAATGCGTGTTGTCAAGTTTCAGATACTCGTTTATTTCACTTTGAAATTTTTCAAAACACATTCGCCTTTGGATCCCCTCAGAACAGGTCGTGGTTATTATTCCTCTATCGATCATCTCGTTGATCGCTCTGTTTGTAAGCGCGGTATCGGGATCGATATCTTTTACATCACGGATTATTGCGGAAATGGATCTAAGTTTCATCATTTTCATCTTCTTCATCTTCCGATATCATTTTCTCGATTTTCGCCGGGATTTTCTTCTGCTGCTCATCGGTCGACGCAAGATATATTTCAGTCGTGCGCATTGAAGCATGACCGAGAGACTTGGATATATCAACATTATTGACTCCGCTCGCTGCACATAACGAAGCATAGGTATGTCTGAGCAAATGAAGATTAAGATCTTTGAGTCCTGCCTTCTTTTCGATTTCTTTGATCTTGTGAGTTGGAATGTCCTTGTTCCATATTTCGCCTTTTTCAGACGTAAAAATGTGTTCATCGGCATTCCAACCATGAGGTTTGCTGTCTTTCAGACGCAGCTGCTCTATCCGCCACTCTTTCAAAACATTCTTCACCATTTCCTCGAAGAAAACCCGACGAACGCTTGAAGAAGTTTTTGTATTTTTGATTTTTGCAGGCTCTCCGACACTTTTGTAAGCTGATTTATTGACACGAATGACATTATGTCTATAATCAATATCTTCCCAGGTGAGCGCGAGAAGTTCACCGCGTCTTATTCCGGCAAGAGCCGCTAAAGTGAAAAAGCATTTAACCATAGTTTTTTCGTCGTCAAGTGCATTCAAAAAACGCCTGAGTTCTTCAACGCCATACACGGCTTTTGGAATATGGTCTACCCGCGGTAAACGAACCGGATGATCACGAAGCACATCGCTGTGAACGATCCTGTCTTCCCATGCGGATTTAAACAAGCTTGACATAATTGATGCGTATCTTTTCACGGTAAGCGGCGCGAGCCCGCTTTTGTTGTTTTGGTCTTGGCGCGAATTCTCTCCGGACAAACAACTGATAAAGTGCTGATAGTGCAGATTGTTGAAATCTTTAATTCTGATGTCGCCGTAAGTCGGAACCAAAATACCGTTGACAACGTAATCATACAAGGTAACTGTATTGGGAGACATTTCGGATCTGATTTTACTCAGGTATATTTTTGAATATTCACCGAGCGTTATGTCCGAATCGCTCCCGAAACAGTCGGTCAAGAATTCCTGATAAGTTCCGTTTTTTACGGCGTTCTCCAAATCAGCAGCAAACTTCTTCCCCCAGCCATTAAACTGAAAGTCGAGAAGCTCAGGCTTCTTGTCGGTGATGACTGTAATAAACCCGTGGTCGCGTGCCCATGTGTCATTTGTGGGACATTGGAAATACCTGATATTCCGCAAGGCTTTCTTCGGAAGTCTTTCCTGGAGCAGTCTTTCTACTTCCTGAGGCTCTGGGCTGACTATGAGCAGTATCTCAGAGCTGCTGATTTCATAGGCCATTTTTACATAACATTCAGTAA
>JAZUKE010000083.1:0-1667 GCA_045643125.1 Eubacteriales bacterium | reverse complement strand
AATTTGATTTTGAAATCACGATCAAGATAATGCAGTTCCGTTTTATGCTCTTTACATAGAAACAGTGTATAACCGTAAAAATGCTGGTGATCACCGATTACGACATACCCGGTTTCAAGTTCACGCACAAAATATGGATTTTTGCCTTCCTTTATCCAGTTGATTCTATCGCATATTACACACACAATATACCTCCGCAAATTCATTTGTCAATATCTCTTATATCTGATTTTACTGTACAAAACCAGAAAACATCCTTATCCACCCGTAGCATCTGTTTTTTATGCTGAATTTTTCTTTACACTTATCTCTCCGGATGAAAGCAGCTCGTTCTTTCCGTCGGGGTACGTTACGAGAAGCCTGAAATCGCCGTCCACTCCTACAAGGACGGCTTCTTTTTCGGCGTCTTTTTTTATGACTCTCACCTTTTCGCCTCTGAACATCAGCCGCTTGTCGTAACCGTCGAAAAACGGCTTTTCGGTGAGATTACCGTAAAACGAATGAAGACGGTTTATTATTCCCGCGATAAGGCGGCAGCGCAGATCCTTTACCGGCGTTTCCGACACCGCTCCGGCGATAGAAGCTATCTCGGCAGGGAAACCGTTTTCCGGCGGCGTGGCGTTTATGCCGATGCCTATGACCGCGTACTCCATACCGTGGCTTTCGAGCGAAAACGACGCTTCCGCAAGTATGCCGCAGACCTTTCTGCTTTCGATATAAACGTCGTTCACCCATTTTATCCCGGCTTTTTTGCCCGATACTTCTTCTATGGTTTCGGCGGCTGCCACGGCTGCTGCCGTCGTGAGGAGCAGAACTTTGTCGGCTTCAAGCCGCGGACGCAGTATTATGCTCATATATACGCCGCTTCCGGACGGCGAATGGAACGTATGCTCGCCTCTGCCTTTTCCGGCGGTCTGCGACAGGGCGCAGATAAGCGTCCATTCGGCACATCCGTCGGCGGCTTCCGCTTTTGCCGTCATATTTGTGGACGGCAGTACGTCGTATATTGATATCGGAATGTTTTTCATTTCGCTTTTGAGGTATGAGCGCAAAATGTCTTCGCTTATAACGTCAATGCTTTTCATTGTTTATCACCGTTTTCATAATATCACATTCTTGCTTGGTTGTCAACTTGGCAAAAATTTTTCATTATTTTTTCAAAACAGTTGATTTTCGGCTGAATGTATGTTATATTTTATTGATATGAAATAAAGAAAGGATGTTTTTCAATTATGAATGAACTCAAAGGCGCTTGCATTATAGGACAGTCCGGAGGACCTACCTCCGTCATCAACGCTTCCGCTTACGGCGCGATCAAGACCGCTCTTGACTGCGGGACCATCACCAAGGTTTACGGCGCGTGCAACGGTATCAAAGGCGTGCTCGACGACAACCTCATTGATATGGGTATGGAGGATCCCGACGAACTCGCGTATATGAAATATACTCCGTCGTCCGCTCTCGGCTCCTGCCGTTACAAGCTCAAAGCTCCCGATGTTGACGACACCGACTATAAGCGCATACTCGAAATCTTCAAAAAATACAATGTCCGTTACTTCTTCTACAACGGCGGCAACGATACTATGGACACCTGCAACAAGATCACCAAATTTATGCTTGCCAACGGCTACGAATGCCGCGTAATGGGCATCCCCAAGACCATAGAC
>JAZUKE010000082.1:0-10653 GCA_045643125.1 Eubacteriales bacterium | reverse complement strand
GCGACTTCATTCGGAAAATATAGATATTTTCCCTGCTTGCAGCGGTATGAGACGCGCAATAAAGAAAACCTGCTGAAAAGGATTTTTCCTTCTCAGCAGGTACTTTTTTACAAAAAACTGCCTTATCAACCCGTCACGTTTTTTGCAGCGGTTTATTTTTTTACGGGGATGACGGTTTCGCTTTCTTCGGAAGAAGCGCTGCTTTCCTCCGACGTTTCGGAAAGACCTTCCTCGTGATATTCTATCATCGACTCATAGAAAAGCGGGATCTCTTCGGTAATGTTCACGCCGAGCGTGCCGGATTTAAGTCTTGCGTAAAACGATTCGTAGGAATCAAGCACGATATTCTTGAATCTGAACGAGCCGTAGGAGGTCGGCAGTCCGACGGCATCGACGTCAAGACCGTACACCTTGGTTTTGCCTGCGTAGTCCTTAGTCCATTTTTCCGATTTGAAATAATCTTCAAGCACTTTTTCCACAACGCCGGAAATATCCTTTTTTGCGGAGGTGAGGAAAAGCTCGCTTATTCCTGCCTGGTCAAGCTCGCAGCCGAGCATCTTGCCTTTCATAATGTTTGCCGCAAGGGAGATCGACTTGTATATGCCTTCGCCGCAGACGATTATCGCATCCACTCCGTCGCCGTACCATTCGGTGGCGACTTTTTTTATTTCGTCCGACGGAAGCAGAGTGCCGGTGAACCAGCATCTTATCTTCGGTACCTGCAGTTTGAAAATGGAAGCCGCGTATTGTATGCCCTGGACGTATCCGCTAAGATATCTTTCGCTTATCTCGTTCTTTTCACCGGCGATGAAACCGTAGGAACGGCAGCCCTCGATGAAAGAGGCGTACCCGGCGATGAATCCGGCTTCGTCCTCGCGGAAAGAGATAGTGAAAACGCGGTCGGTGGGAGAAGCTACCTTGCAGTCAACGAGCAGAAAATCGGTTTCCGGGTATTTGCTTATCGCTTTTTCGGCGTCGTCGCCCATATATATCCCGGCAAAAACAACAAGGGAAGCGCCCGACGAAACGGCGTTATCGACAAGGGAAGATATTTCTTCCGCGTCGTTCGTTTCCGGCGTGTATTCTTTGTATGATATGCCGTTCGCGTCGCAGTACGCGCTTATCCCTTCGTAAGACCCCTGGGCGGCGCCGTGATTCTGTATCCCGGACATTCCCGTTATGAGGGCGACGGTGTAGGTGCTTTTTTTGAAAATAAAACCGCAGGAGCAGAGTTCGACGCACAAAATAACGCCGAGAATGGACAAAAGTAATCTTTTCATCAGCAAAACTCCAATAAAGTCATTGTATCCGTATCTTAATATTCGGATTATATCATAATCAAACGTGTTTGTCAAATGGGATATTGTTAATTTATATATAAGGAATAAAAGAAAAAATATGCAAATCACTTGCATTTTTTTCGACGATGTGATATAGTTACTATGGATAATAGGGGATATATAATTATATGGATAATATGAATTCAAAACAGATATATTTTGACAATTCCGCAACGGCGATACCTAATCCGGCGGCGTCGGAAGCGTTCGTCAAAGCGTCGATGATGTACGCGAATCCGTCGTCGCTCCACGCTTTCGGGATTGAAACGAGAAAAATGCTCGAAAAGGCAAGAGCCGACGTTGCGTCTGCGTTCTGCTGTTCGCCCGACGAACTGACCTTCACTTCGTCCGGCACCGAAGCAAACAATATAGCCGTCATTTCTTCCGCCCGCAAGAACCGTCACGCAGGAAACGTCATCGTCACGACGAAGGCGGAGCATCCGTCCGTTACCGAGACGGTGAAGGCACTTGAAAAAGAGGGATTTTGCACGGTGTTCGTCCCCGTGACAGGCGGAAAGCTCGATTATGACGCTCTCGAAAAGGTACTTGAAACGGAAAAAGTCTGTCTTGTGTCGCTTATGCAGGCAAACAACCAGAACGGTATGGTCACGGATTTGAAAAAAGTACGCGGAATCATCGAATCGACCGGCTCCAAGGCGCTTTTCCACTCGGACTGCGTTCAGGGATTTCTGAAAGTGCCGAACGAAATGAAGTCTTATGCCGCAAGATACTGCGATACGGCTTCCGTTTCGGCGCATAAGGTCGGCGGCTTCAAGGGAAACGGCGCGCTGTTCGTCCGGCGCGGACTCGTCCTTTCTCCCGTCATATACGGCGGAGGACAGGAAAGAGGGCTTCGGAGCGGCACGGAAAACGTCGCGGGGATCTGCGCGTTTGCCGAAGTGGTGAAAATGTTTGACGACACCTACCGCGCGAAAATAACGCACTTGCGTGAGCTTTTCATAAGGGAAGCCAAAGAAAAACTCGGTGACAAAATAGATTTCCGCATACCCGAACTGCATATAGACGCTCTTATCAACATATCGCTCCGTAATGTGAAAAGCGAAGTGGCGCTCAACTATCTTTCCGGCAGGGGCGTGTATGTGTCGGCGTCGTCCGCCTGCTCGTCAAAAGCAAAGGAAAACACCGTACTCGAAGCGTTCGGTTACGGCAAAGAATACGAAATATCGTCGCTCCGTATAGGCTTTTCGCCGTTCAATACGGAAGAAGAAGTGGAAATACTCGTGAATGAACTCGTGAACGCTTCCGCGTTCAGAATGAAAGGTAAATGATGAATTACGTTGTTGTATTGAAATACGGCGAAATGGTACTCAAGGGACTTAACAGAGGCCATTTCGAGATGCTTCTTATGAAGCGTATCAGGCGCGTGCTGAAACCGCTCGGCGGCAGCTTCGATCTTCGCAGCTCGCAGTCCACGCTTATGATACACGGCGACGAAAACGCCGATATGATGCTTGTCGCCGAAAAAATGAAAAAGGTTTTCGGCATAGTTTCCGTCTGTATCGGATATGAATGTGAAAAGGATATGGATACCATCCTTGCCACCGTGCGCGAACACGCAAAGGAGCTTGTCGCGGGCGCATCGACGTTCAAGTGCAACGCCAAAAGGAGCGACAAATCGTTCCCGTTCATATCTCCGCAGATATGCGATATGTGCGGCGGCGAGATACTCGATACGGTAAAAGGGATAAAAGTCGACGTGAACGATCCCGACGTGGTCGTGACGATCGAAGTGCGCGACCGTTCGGCGTTCATCCACGGCAACGGAATGAAAGGCGCGGGCGGTATGCCTACCGGAAGCAACGGACGCGCTCTGCTGCTGCTTTCCGGCGGCATAGATTCGCCGGTCGCGGGATATATGATCGCAAAGCGCGGTGTCGAGACCGCCGCGGTCTATTTTGAATCTCCTCCCTATACGGGCGACGCCGCAAGAGAAAAGGTCGTGTCGCTCGCAAAGGTCATCGCCGGATATACCGGCGTCGTCAAGCTGCACTGCGTTTCCGTTACGGAGCTTCAGCAGGAGCTTGTCGATAAATGCGAAGAAAGAATGTTTACGCTGCTGCTCCGCAGATTTATGATGAGACTTGCAAATAAAATCGCGGAAATGTCCGAATGTACCGCTCTCATCACGGGCGAAAGCCTCGGTCAGGTCGCAAGCCAGACTATGGACGCGCTCGTCTGTACCGATAACGTCGCGGCCCTTCCGGTCTTCCGTCCCTGCATAGGAATGGATAAGGAAGAAATAGTGACGGTATCGAGGAAGATCGGAGCATTCGATATCTCCAATCTGCCTTACGAGGACTGCTGCACCGTCTTCACTCCGAAGCATCCCAAACTGAATCCCACGATAGAGGAGCTTGAAGCCGAGGAAGCCAAGATCGACGTTGAAAAACTCTGCGAAAACGCGCTTGCCGATATAAAGATCATCCGCGTGTACGGTGAGCCGCGATGAAAAGCTCCCTTTATGCGTCGGCTGAAAAACTCGTGAAACTGCTTGAAGAGCGGAACGAGACCGTCTCGACTGCCGAAAGCTGCACCGGCGGGATGATATCCACGGCGATAACGTCGGTTTCCGGTTCAAGCAAGGTCTTCGAGTTCGGAGCTTGCACCTATTCCGAAAGGATAAAGACTCTCGTCGTCGGCGTGGAGCCGTCGGTCATCGAAAAGTACGGAGTAGTCAGCGAGGAAGTCGCGCTGTCTATGGCTTGCGGAGCGCGTGAAAAAGCGTCGTCGTCATACGGCGTTGCCACCACGGGTATCGCGGGGCCTTCCGGCGGAGACGTGAAGCCCGTCGGTACGGTATGTATCGCAGTCTCGTCGGATGACGGATGTGCCGCAAAGACGTTCCGTTTCGACGGAGACCGCGAAAGCGTGCGCTTGTCCGCATCGGAAAAAGCCATCGAAATGCTTATAAATTTCATCAAATAAATATAAAAAGGGAATCGTTATGACAAGACATGAAAGCCGCCGCGAGGCGTTTTGTCTGCTGTTCGAGTATTCGTTCGGCGGAGAAGTGAACGAGATAATGGCAAATGCGGTCGAATACCGCGAAGAGACCATAAGCAGCTTTGCAAAGGAGCTGTTTACGGGAAGCGTTGAAAAACTCGCCGAAATAGACGCGCGTATTGCGGAATTTGCCGAAAAAAGATCGTTTGACAGAATAGCAAAGGTGCCGCTCTCGTGTATGAGACTTGCATCCTATGAACTGCTTTATACCGATACTCCGGCGGAGATAGTCGTGAACGAAGCACTTGAGCTTTGCCGCGAATACAACTGCGACGACAGCGTTTCATACGTCAACGGCGTGCTTGCGAAAATCGGCGCGTCGCCGAAAGCCTGACCGTGGAAAGACAGGTCATCACAGTCACCCAGCTCAATACCTTCATAAAGGATATGATGGACAATATCCCCGTCCTCCGCAAGGTATGCGTCAAGGGTGAGATATCGAATATAACGCTACACCGCACCGGGCACATCTATATGACGCTCAAGGACGAAGGCTCGCTCCTTAAGACCGTTATGTTCAAATATGACGCGGAAAAGCTCGATTTCACACCGAAAAACGGCGATAAAGTCGTAGTTACGGGAAAAGTCGGCGCTTTTGTGCGCGACGGTGTGTACCAGCTCTTTGCTTCCGAGATGGAGCTTGACGGCATAGGCTCGCTCTATGTCGCGTTTGAAAAATTAAAGGAAAAACTTGCGTCGGAAGGTCTTTTCAGCGAATCGCACAAAAGACGTCTTCCGTCCGTGCCGTGGTCGATAGGCATAATCACCGCTCCCACCGGGGCTGCCATAAGGGATATGATAAACATATCCGGCAGACGTTTCCCGTGGTGCGAGATAGTGCTTTATCCGTCGCTCGTGCAGGGAAGCGACGCCGCACCGAATATTATCAAAGGAATAGAATATTTCAATAACGAAAACCGCGTCGAAGTGATCGTAGTCGGCAGAGGCGGCGGAAGCATCGAAGACCTTTGGGCTTTCAATGACGAAAAGCTTGCGCGCGCCATATACGCCAGCCGGATCCCCGTTATTTCGGCTGTGGGACACGAAACGGACTTTACCATTGCCGATTTCGTCGCCGATCTGCGCGCTCCCACGCCGTCGGCGGCAATGGAGCTTGCGCTCCCCGACGTGAACGAACTAAGACGCAAATTCGGCAACGTCTCGTCGCGGCTCTCGCTGCTGCTTGCAAAAAGGCTCGAAAGCGAAAAAAAGTATCTGTCCCTGCTTTCGTCACGCCCCGTTCTCACCGATCCGGAGCGCATCACGCGCGACAGGATACTTGAATGTGCGTCACTTTCCGAACGTCTCGAAAAGGCGCAGGGTATGATATGCGAGGAAAAAGCAAAAGAGATTTCTTCACTTTCAAAACTGCTTGCATCGTATAATCCGCTCGGGGTGCTTAAACGCGGATATTCCGTGACATACGACAAAAACGGCAAGGTTGTTATGAACGTGTCGCAGATAGCGGAAGGCGAAGCCTTTACCGTCAAGGTGTCTGACGGGAATTTAAGAGGTATCAGAAAAGAGGAAAACAATGGCTGAAAAACTTTTATATGAAGAATCGGTAAAAAGACTCGAAGAGATCGTAAAGACGCTTGAAAGCGGCTCCTGCCCTCTTGAAGAATCAATAAAACTGTTTGAAGAAGGCGCGTCGCTTGTCAAAAAATGTGAAAAACTGCTTGCCGAAGCCGAACACAAGGTGAAAATACTCGTGAACGGAACGGAGCAGGACTTCGGAGGCGCAAATGACTGAACTTATTTCCGAAAAATATATTTCTTCTGCCGAAAACGATCTTCGCAGACTGCTTTCGTGCGCGAACAAGGATAACGAAAAAATGTATGAAGCAATGGCTTATTCCGTCCTCAACGGCGGAAAAAGAGTGCGTGCTTTTCTGACGAACGCGTTCTATATGGCGTGTAAGGGAGAAAACGATTTTTCGCCTGCTCTCCGTTACGCTTCCGCGGTCGAAATGATACACGCGGCATCTCTCATACACGACGATCTGCCCGCTCTCGACAACGACGATTACAGACGCGGAAAACCGTCGAACCACAAAAAGTTCGGCGAAGCCCAGGCGATAATCGCGGGTGACGGACTTTACATAAAGGCGTTTGAAACGATCGCTTCAAATCAGCTTTGCTCGTCGTCGCAGAACCTCAAGGCGGTGAAGATACTTGCCGAAAAATCCGGCCCCGACGGTATGAACGGCGGTCAGATGATAGATATAGAAAGCATAAACAAAGCCATTGACGGAGAAACGCTGAAAAAACTCGATTACCTCAAAACGTCCTGCCTTATTTCTGCCGCCTGTATGCTCGGCTGCGTCGCGGCAGGTGCCGGAGACGACAAAATAAAAGCCGCCGAAAAATACGGTGACGATCTCGGTCTTGCTTTTCAGATACGCGACGACATAATCGACATCGAGGGAGATCCCGAAAAGGTCGGAAAAACCATCGGCAAGGACGCCGAAGCCAATAAACCCACTTATACATCGCTTTACGGCATCGAGCAGGCAAAGATCGCCTGCCGCAGAATGACCGAAGAAGCCATAGATTCGCTTTCCGCTTTCGGAGACAATTTTGCGTCGTCTCTGCTTTCGGATTTTGCTTCAATGCTTGCAAAAAGGGAAGCGTGAGTTTTTCGGAAATATTTTTCCGGTCGTCTGAATACATAAATAATTAAGGAAGTACGTTTTCAATGCTTGAAAATATAAAATCCCCCTCGGATGTCAAAAAGCTGAACTTCGATGAATTGTGCGCTTTAAGCACCGAACTCAGAGAAAATATAATAGATTCCGTTTCCAGAAACGGCGGACATCTGGCATCAAACCTCGGTGTTGTCGAGCTTACTCTTGCGCTTTACAGTATGTTCGATATCCCGAACGACAAAATAGTGTTCGACGTAGGTCATCAGGCTTACGCGCATAAAATGCTTTCCGGCAGACTCGGACTGTTTGAGCATCTCAGAAGTGACGGCGGCGTTTCGGGATTTACGAAAAGGAGCGAAAGCGTCTGCGATCCGTTCGGTTCGGGACATTCCGGCAACGCTCTTTCGGCTGCCGCGGGCATCGCTTCGGCAAATAAGCTCGACGGAAAAGACGATTATACCATAGCGGTAATCGGCGACGGCGGTTTCACCAACGGTATGACCTACGAGGCGCTCAATAACTGTGCCGACAAGGATCTCAAGCTCATCATCATACTGAACGACAACGAAATGGCGATCTCGCCGAACGTCGGCTCGATAAACAATGTGTTCAACAGACTGCGCGTCAGCAGCGGATATTTCAGATCAAAGAACAGATTTGTCAATTTCTTTTCAAAGATCCCTCTTGTCGGTACGCCGATAGTCAACTTCACCAGACATATCAAAAACGGCATAAAGCGCGTTTTCGTAAAGGACAACTTTTTTGAAACGCTCGGTTACGATTACATAGGGCCGGTAGACGGCAACGATCTTAAAAAACTTATGACAGTCCTCGCTCAGGCGAAGATCTCCAAACGTCCGTGCGTGGTACACGCATACACCAAAAAGGGAAAAGGCTACGCTTTGGCGGAAGAAAAGCCTTCGTCTTACCATTCCGTCGGAAAATTCGATATTAAGAACGGCTTTGCCCCGAACGGAAGAGAAAAGACTTTCTCTTACAATGTCGGCAAAAGCATTGCCTCTCTCGCCGAAAACGACAAAAAGATATACGCCGTGACTGCCGCTATGACGGCAGGTACGGGGCTTTCGGATTTTGCGTCGCGTTTCCCAGAGCGTTTCGACGACGTGGGCATCGCCGAGGAACACGCGGTCACGTTCTGCGCCGGGCTTGCATCGGCGGGATATAAGCCGGTGTTTGCCGTTTATTCCACGTTTCTGCAGCGTGCATACGACCAGCTTATCGAAGACGCGGCGATCCAGAAGCTTCGTCTTACGCTGCTTATCGACAGGGCGGGGCTTGTTGCCGACGACGGCGTGACACATCACGGAATATACGACGTTTCGATGCTCAATTCCATCAAAGGAACGCTTGTCTGCTCGGTCGATACGATAAGCGAAATAGAAAAATGCCTTGCCGAATGTGTTGCTTACGACGGAGTATCCGCGCTCAGATACCAGAAGGGCGGCGAATGTGAATACGACAGAAGCCGCTTCACGGACAAAGGAACGCTTGCCTTTGCCGATTTCGGCTCGCCCGATAAAGTCATAATCACCTACGGCAGACTGACCGCCGAAGCATACAAGGCAGCCGAGAAGCTCGGCGACACCCGTCTTATCAAGCTGATACGCCTGAAACCGCTTGACCTTGTATCTCTCGAAGAGCTTACACGCGGAAAGAAGATAATGTTCGTCGAAGAAGGCGTGAGGGAAGGCGGAATCGCCGAAAGCGTTGCCGACGGGATCTGCAGAAACGATATGATGATCCGCTGTATAGAAAAAGAATATCCCGGTCACGGCACGCTCGGCAAGCTGCTTTGCGAATACGGGCTCGACAGCGAAAGCATCGTGGCGGGATTTGCAAAGTGATGGAAAGGATCGACGTTCTGCTCGTTTCAAAAGGGCTTGCCAAAAGCCGCACTGCGGCGTCCGTATATATAAAAGAAGGAAGAGTAAAGGCGAACGGCAAGACGGTGGCAAAGCCGTCCGAAAAATTCGACGACTGCGATATCACCGTCGATTACCCGGAAAACGATTTCGTTTCCCGCGGAGGCAAAAAACTGCTCGGCGCGATAGAGGGCTTTGAACTCGACGTGACGGGAAAAATCTGCCTCGATATCGGCGCTTCCACCGGCGGATTTACCCATTGTCTGCTGCAAAACGGCGCAAAGAAGGTGTACGCCGTCGATTCCGGGACAAATCAGCTTTCCCCGTCGCTCCGGGAAGACAGCCGCGTCGTCTGCCGCGAGAATACGAACGCAAGATATATCGGCAAAGGCGATTTCGACGACGTTATCGACCTCATCGTGATGGACGTGTCGTTCATTTCGCAGACTCTCATATATCCCGCGGTAGCGGATATACTTGACAAAAACGGCGTATTCGTCAGCCTTGTCAAGCCGCAGTTCGAGCTTACGAAGTCAAGCCTTTCGAAAAACGGCATCGTAAAGGATAAGGACGGCAGATTTTACGAAGAGATAATCGAAAAAATAAAACGTGTTTCGTCCGAAAACGGACTGACACTCAAAAAAGTGATAAAGTCTCCGATAACCGGAGGCGACGGCAATACGGAGTATCTTGCATTATTCAGTAAGGAGCAATAAATGAAAGCCGCGATATTCGTCAATCCCACAAAAGAGGGCGCGTCAAACGCCGTCGGCATCGTTATTCCGATACTCGATTCCCACGGGTGCGATCACTGCGTCATAACGTCCCCGAATGAGCTTTACGGCAGATTCCCGTCGGGGTGCGATTTTGCGGTCATCCTCGGCGGAGACGGCACCGTGCTTATGGCGGCACCCTGGGCGAGCCGCACAGCTACTCCCGTTATCGGCGTCGATTTCGGGCGGCTCGGATATATCAACGAGCTTGAACCGTGCGAAATACCGCTGATAGCAAAATATTTCGATAACGAATACGAGACGGACGAAAGAATGATGCTCGATATTTCGGTAAAGCGCAAAGACAAAGTGATATTTTCCACTACCGTGCTGAATGAAGCGGTCGTCGGACGCGGTGCGCTGACAAAGCTCGTTGACCTTGAACTGTACTGCGGCGGCGAAAAAGCCGCGACGTACAGAGCGGACGGCATAATCGTCGCCACGCCGACGGGATCCACGGCGTATTCGATGTCGGCAGGCGGACCGATAATTGATCCGGCGCTGTCGCTGATAACGGTCTCGGCAGTCTGTCCGCACGGTTTTACCGGGTCAAGCTCGCTCGTGTTTTCGCCGGAATCGCCTCTTTCGGTCAAACCGTCATCAAAATATAAAAGCGACCTTTATCTTACCGCAGACGGAAGCACCAATTTCTGCCTTTACGGCGGCGACACGGTAGAGATAGCAAAGTCGCAGACTACGCTTAAAATGATACGCTTCAAACACAATTCATTTTATCGTACACTTACAAAAAAATTCAACGAAAAGATCAACGGAGAACTCTTATGAAGAACAAAAGACAAAACGAAATACTCAAACTCATCGACACGCAGGATATAGACACGCAGGAAGAACTCAGAAACAAGCTTGCCGAACGCGGCTTCGTTGCCACGCAGGCGACGGTTTCCCGCGATATGCGCGAGCTTCGCATCGTAAAAGCCGCCGCAGGCAGCGGAACTTATAAGTATGTGCGTCATTCGAGCGAAAG
>JAZUKE010000081.1:0-11558 GCA_045643125.1 Eubacteriales bacterium | reverse complement strand
AATTTTGATTTATCACGATACGATGGGCAAGATTAAAGCATTGCATTAAGTTAAGTCACTAATTCCCGATAAGGGAACACAACAGAAAGAGAGGAAAGAAAATGGGAGAGAACCACAGTGATGTTCCGGTATTCAGAGCTCCGCGCAGCCCCACTACAAAACTTACACAAAGGTTGAGAAACAATGAAGAATAACATCCATAAGAAAGACTACCAAATCGACGAGTTTGACAGGCATTACGCCTGCCAGAACAGGCGGCTTCGCCAATTACGAGAAGATAAGCATTTGGCAAAAAAGAAAACCCGCAATAAGAATAAGCGGGCTGAACAGAGTTACGATGATAACGAAGAATTCGTAGATGAATTCGTAGATGAATTCGTAGAAGATTCGTAGAAGCAGGGTCTATAGTTTGAAAACAAATTTCGCGGCTTGTGCATAATACATATCAAATGATAAAAAATAAGCCCGAAATCAGTCATAATCGACGTGATTTTGGGCTTGTTTGATGTAATTGTTTGTTGTATCAAAATGTGGTGACTACCACCCCAAGGTAGCGCGCTACCAAACTGCGCCACACCCAGATACTTTATTCTGCGTTCGCTAAGATACTCTCCGTCACGAACGTGATGTATTATAGCACCGAGATTGGCGAAAGTCAATACTTTTTTTGAATTTTGTTGAAACATTTTGAACTTCCGTGTTGACTTTTTGATAAATCAGGTGTTATAATTAAGCAAAATCAGAAAAAGATCGCAGATTGCGGAGGCTGTCTATGGGTGTACACGACGGGCACCGGGAAAGGCTGAAAACTCAATACATCGATCACGGGATAAGGTCGTTCAACCCGCATCAGGTACTTGAACTCCTGCTCGGCTATTCGATACCGCGCAAGGACACGAACGAGCTTGCGCACACTCTCATAACGCAGTACGGCTCGCTCGACGGAGTGCTTCACGCAAGCGTCGATTCGCTCTGCACCGTCAAGGGGATAACAACCCATTCCGCTATCCTTCTCAACCTCATCGGTGACATCTCCGACGGCTACGTTGCCAAAAACGACAAGAAGATCAAATTCGCGTCCATCGCCGCAGCGGGCGAATACCTGCTTGAATTGCTCTCATACGCCGACGAGGAACAGGTATACATTATGTGCCTCGGCAGGAATCTGATGCTCAAATACTGCGCGCCCGTCTTCTTCGGCGACATCAACTCCGTCCGCTTCCGCATACGCACCATCACCGAGACGGCGCTGAAGTGCGAATCGGAGTCCGTCATCATCGCGCACAATCACCCGAACGGGAGCGGCTATCCGTCTTCCGCGGACATAGACTCCACACTCCGCATACGCGACTCGCTTTCGACGAACTCGGTAGAGCTTCTCGAACACTTCGTCATCGGCGAGCACAAGTGCGTTCCGATACTCACGAGCCTTAATAACCGAAAATAAAACAAAAAACACAAAAAATTATCATTTATTCAATAAATCTCTATTTGACAAACGCTTTGCTTTGGTATATAATATCGTGTCAATAACCGGGAGGTGACGCAATATGTCAGCAGCTTTCAGAAATTTCATATTGACGCTTGTGATAATGCTCGCGGTCTTCGGCTACCTTGCCGTAAAGGCTCTGCCCGATATCGAGGACGCGGTCTTCGGCGGTGACGAAAGCCAGGTCAGCGAGGAAGCGTCGGAAACGATAAACGTCTCAAAAATCTCCGAACAGTCTTCGACCGGCGAAACGTCCGAGCCGGAAGTCAAGGAAGAATTCGATTCGTTCAACTGCATTCTCGCAACGCGGAACTCTGTCGGCGACGTCTGCTCGCTCCTTTACGTCGGCATAAGCGAGGAAAACAGAACGTACGTCGTCTGCCGCATACCCGTTGATATGACCATCGACGTTGACGGCGTGCCGAAGAAGCTCCACACCCTTATTGGGCTGAACAGCAACGACTATCTGCTGCGCAAAATATCGCCGCTCATCGGCAAGGACGTCAAATACTACATCGCCTGCGACGGCAAGACGTACAAGTCGCTTCCGGCTTTTGCAGCCAAAAAATCAGCGCAGTATAATATCGACCTCACATATCCCGTGCGCTATCTCGATCCCGATTTCGCGGGTGTCGTCACCGACGATCCGCCCGACGAATACTACATAACGATACCTGCCGGCAGAGTGACGCTCACCGACCAAAACGCCGCCCAGATCCTCGATTCCGAAAAAGAAGGGGACACGTCGGGCTACACGTTCCAGGAATCGATGGGGCTTTCGCTGTTCAGGCAGACGGTATCGCTCACCGGAGTGGGCGACAACGTGAGCCTGCTCGATATGCTCCGTTCGTCGGTCAGCACAAACGTGCCGGTGGCAGAAATGCTGAAATACGCGGCTCTTTTGTTCTCGTACAACGATTACACGGTAATAAACATAAACTATCCGACGATGCAGAGCTACGCCAACCCCGACATCAAAACGCCTAACTGGTCTTCGGGTATCAACCAGATAAATACAGCGGAGGCAGGAAAATGAACAAAGACACGGAATGTATCCACGCGGGCTATAAGTCCGGCAACGGTCAGCCTATGGCTCTCCCTATCTATCAGTCAACGACTTATACATACGATTCGACCGAAGAAATAGGCAAGATATTCGACCTTACCGAAGACGGTCATATGTATTCGCGCATATCCAACCCGACGGTCGAGTTTTACGAAAAGAAGCTCGCTGCCCTCGAAGGCGGCGTTGCCGCGGTGCTTACCACAAGCGGGCAGGCGGCAAACTTTCTTGCGATATTCAACATAGTCGGCTGCGGCGAGCATTTCATTGCCGCGTCCAAGATATACGGCGGGACTCTCAACCTTTTCGCCGTCACTATGAAACGTATGGGGATAGAATGTACCTTCGCCGATCCCGACGCTCCCGATGAGGAAGTGCAGAAGGCGTTCCGCCCGAACACAAAAGCCGTTTTCGGCGAGACCATCGCAAACCCGTCGCTTGCGGTCTTCGATATCGAGCGCTTCGCCGCCATCGCGCACAGAAACGGCGTGCCTCTTATCGTGGACAACACGTTCCCCACTCCCTTTCTCTGCAATCCGTTCAAATGGGGCGCGGACATAGTTACACATTCCACAACCAAGTATCTTGAAGGACACGCGATACAAATCGGCGGCGCGGTAGTGGATTCCGGCAATTTTGATTGGAACAACGGAAAATATCCCTGCCTTACCGAGCCGGACGAATCTTACCACGGCGTGATCTATACGAAGTCTTACGGTCGTTCCGCTTACGCCGCCAAGCTCAGATGCCAGCTCGTCCGCGATTTCGGCGTCTGCCCTCCGGCTATCAGCACGTTCCTTACCGACCTCGGCACGCAGACGCTCGGACTTAGAATGAAAGCACACTGCGAAAATGCGCTTGCCGCGGCAAAATTCTTTGAAAAGTCCGACAAGATAGAAAAAGTCATTTATCCGGGGCTTGAAGGCGACGAATACCACGACCTTGCGATGAAATATCTTCTCAAAGGTCAGTCCGGCGTCATTTCGATAATCTTCAAGGGCGGCAGAGAAGCGGGCATCAGGTTTATGGATTCGCTTCACCTTGCGAAGAACGTGGTACACGTTGCCGCTGTCACTACGATGGTGCTGCATCCCGCTTCCGAGACTCACCGTCAGCTCACTGACGAGCAGCTCGTCGCCGCAGGAGTGTCTCCGGGACTCGTAAGAGTGTCGCTCGGCATCGAAAATATCGAAGATATCCTTGCCGATTTTGAAAATGCTCTCGAAAACGTGTAATTATTCAAAAAAAGCACTTGAAAAACCGATTTATTTGTGATATGATGTTTACATCAAATATGGAGGTGTTGCTTTATGGCTTATGTAATTGACAATGATACCTGCATCGGCTGCGGTACTTGTGTAGACGAATGTCCCGTTGGCGCTATCGTACTCGGAGATGACGGCAAAGCTGTTATTGATGCCGAAAAATGTCTTGAATGCGGTTCCTGCGCAGGCGTTTGCCCCGTAGAGGCTCCCAAGGCCTGAATAATCAGGTAACAAAAAACAAACGACTTGCCCATAGATCCCGTATCTATGGGTAAAGTTTTTTCATTGATGAAAAATATGGAAAACGAGATCATCACCACCCGCATAAATTCCGATATCCTGCTTGCGGAATACAAAAACGGAATAAGGTTCGGCACGGACGCTTTGCTGCTTTCGCATTTCTGCGGAAAAGGCAGACGCGGCTGCGACCTCGGCAGCGGCAGCGGAGTCATATCTTTTCTTCTGCTGTCTCTCGGAAAAACGGAGAGAATGACCGGTGTAGAGCTTACGGAGGAATATGCTTCTCTTTCGGTGCTGAACGCCGAAAAAAACGGTTTTGCAGAGTCGTACGGCTGCGTGAACTGCGACGTCCTCGATATAAAAGAGCATATCAAAGCGGGGAGTATGGATCTTGCGGTGACAAATCCGCCGTATCTTCCGTCGGATGCCGGCAGGATAAACGACGACAGGCTGAAGTTTTCGGCTTTTCACGAAACGACGGCGGATATAAACGGCTTCGTCTCGGCAGCGTCTTACGCACTTAAATACGGCGGGAACTTTTACTGCGTTTACCGTCCCGAATATATCGCAAAGCTGATATACGCGATGGAGTCCAATTCGATAAGTCTCAAAAGACTGCGCTACGTTTTTCCGTCGGAAGGCAAGGAACCGTGCCTTGTGCTTGCGGAAGGCAAAAAGAACGGCAAAAGCGGAGCAAAGACAGAGCCGCCTCTGTATATATACACCGACGGCACACATAAGAAATACACCCCGGAAATGGAAAGCATTTACAATACCTTTTGATAATATTTTTGGAGTAATATGAAAAAGCAAAGGATCGTTTGCATAATTACGGCTTTTCTGCTGCTTCTTCCGATATTTACCGATATCGTAAGGGGCGGTCTTGATGCTTATGCCGTAAACAACGATCCTTTTTCTTATTATGACAGACAGAGAGACGCGCTGCTTGAAAACAGGACCGTGTCTTCTCATTCTTTCTCCCCCTCAAAGGGCGGCGACAAATATATCGTCGCGTTCGCAAAGGACGCGGACAGACGCGAAGTTTACAAAGCCGTGAAGGACTATGATTTCTCGCTTCCCGCCTATTCGTCCGAGCTTGTGTTCGTTATGTATATTCACGATTTCGACGCTTTCAGCACAAAATATGCGTCCATACTCCGTTACGCTCTTCCGGACACCGTGGCTGCCGAATGTAAGGAATTTCACGCCGAATACGCCGAAAACGTCATTATCGGCGCGGATGAGGCTATTACATCGGGCGGCAGCGGAGTCGTCGTCGCGGTGCTTGACAGCGGGATAGACAGGGAAGCCGATATCTTTTCGGAGTCCGATATACTCGACGGTATGGACTGCATACTCGACAGGATCGGCGTTTATGACGACGCGGAAGGTCACGGAACGCGGGTGTCTGCAATAATCGTGTCGTCCGAAACGGGTGTGGCGCGCGGTGCGTCGCTGCTCCCCGTCAAGATAACCGACGACGCTCACAAGATAATGACGAGCGACCTCGTTGAAGGTCTGTACTACGCCGCCGATTACGGTGCCGACGTAATAAATATGTCTTTCGGCGGATATTTCGAGAATATTGCCGAAAAAGAAGCCATATCCTACGCCGCATCCAAAGGGTGCATACTCGTCGCCTCTGCCGGCAACGAGGGCAACGATCCCGAGCTTGCGGGTAAAATGTCATATCCGGCGTCGTTCGACGACGTGATAAGCGTCGCGTCGGTCAACGCTTCCGGGGAAGCCAGCGCGTTTTCGCAGTATAACGAAATGGTGGATATCGCGTCTCCCGGTGAAATGCTGCATCTTTACGGCAAGGACGAAACCAGCCCTTACGAGGAACTCAGCGGAACGTCCTACGCCACCGCCTACGTTTCGGCTGCCGCCGCGCTTGCGGTCTCGCACTCCGAGCGCGTACTCGGACACGACGGATTTGAAAAGCTGCTTGAATATTCGGCTTCCGTCTCCAAAAACTCAAGAACGGGCTACGGCGTGATAAACATTCCGCGCCTGCTCGAAAGTCTGAATAAGCCCGTCGTGAACGGTGTCAGCAGCGGAAAGGTCTATTTTGAGGAGGTCAGAGCGTATTTTGAAAACGCTTCCGCGCTTCTCGACGGCGAAGAATACGAATCGGGAGATCCCATATTCTCGCAGGGGAGCCACACTCTCGTCGTTGCCGACGATTACGGCAGCATTGAAATAAAATTCGACGTCGATACGATGCCGCTCACTTACGATATCGAAAACGGAAACGGCTGGGTGGCGATCACGTTCGATTACGGCGACGCCCTCCTTGACGGCGAAAAATACGTTTCCGGCACCCGTATAACGGGTATCGGCAGCCATAGGTTCGTCCTTACGGGACAATACGGCAACAGCGTGTCCGAGACCGTGTTCATCTCCTACGATCTTCCCTCGGTCTACGGCGTGGAGGACGGCGGAGAATATGACCGCGGAATATATATCACTTCTTCCGACGGCGGTCACACATACCTGAACGGCGAAGAATTCAAAAACGGCATATTCGTCGGCAAAAAAGGCGATTACGTCCTTCGCATCACCGACGATTCCGCAAGATTTGAAAAAGAAATTCGTTTCTCTCTGCTCCGCGATGCGTCGGACGCCGGCTCTGACGCGCCTTACGGGCGTATGACGCATACCGGCAGGGACGGGATAATCGTGTTCTGGCAGAACGGGGAGGACAGTTTTTCCGTTTGCCGCGATACCGATATCACGACGCAGACCGTCGTGAAGACAAAAGGCAATATTGTGAGCGTGGGAGCGTACAACGGAGTTATCTGCGCCGTCACGACAGACGGCTGGTATTATTACGACGCGCTTTCGCCGTCTTCCTGCGTCGCTTCGGAAAAGCCCGAAAACGGCGCTGCCATCGTTTCGGCGTCATACAGCGAAGGCAGGCTCGTGTACGTCGACAGCGACGGAAACGCGGTATTCGTTGACGGCGAAAATACGTCGTCGTATCGTTTCGGCGGTATGAACACCGTTATCGAAAGCGTGGGACAGACGTTTTATCTGTATTCGGCAATGAATCCGTCGTCGGTGTGCATCTGCGACGGCGAATGGAAGATCAGACAGCTGCCGAATTATCCTATGATGTTCCGCCTCAAAGCGGGGAACGGCATCGTCTGCATCGGAAACACCGTTTACGACGGCGGAGTTGAAAACATACTGTGCGAGCTTCCCGATATGAGCCGCGTGCTATGGTGCGGCGGCAATGTGCTGATAACCTCCGACAGACTGTTTTCCTCCGACGGAAACGTGTCGGGCGTTTACCCGGACGAGATATCGTTTGTCTGCCGTCACGGCGAAAGAACGTATTCCATTTATTCGGACGGACGCTATTCGTACACTGACGACACGGTGTCTTTCGGCTCTTTCGTTTCGGACACCACTCTGACGGGCAAGATACAGAACGTAAGACCTTATGAATATATAATCCCGATAGTCGGCGGCAAAAAGATCAAAGATGCCTGCTTCGACCGCGCAAGCGGACTTATCGCCGTTATCTGCGAAAACGACAACAGACTTTATTATATCGATCCCGAAAGCGGAGAGAACACCAAAAACGTCGTGCTCAAATACGCGCCGTCGTCGCTGCGCGGACTCGAAAACGGAGCCGCCGTCGTGTTTATGAATTCGTCATCGCTTTATCTCACACGGACGGATGAATACGTCGTTTTCCCCGCAAGAGTGAGCGACGTCTGCGTTTCGGACGGCAGACTGTTTGCCGTATGCGGCGGAAAACTCTGCGAATACGTTTCGGAAGAAAACATAATATATCATTTTGACGGTATGACGACCGATTCGCTTGTCGGCGGCAGCGGTATGATCTTCGTTTCGTCCGACTACGAGCTTTATTTCTGCCGCGTTTCGGATATGACGGTCATTTCTTCAAAGAAACTGTTCTTCCGCGGAAGACTTGCGCTTTCGCAGAACTGCGTTTTTGCGGGCAACAGCGTCTACACCGTTGACACCGCCGAAGAAATGCCCGAAACGAAAGGAACCGTCCTTGCCGTTATGGGCAATTCGGTCATCACCGATACGGGGCTTTATTCCGCACGCGACGGCAGAAAACTGTCCGATTTCCGCGAAAGCGATACCGTTGTGATAAGCGATGGCTTCGACACCTTCTTTTTCGGTGATTCCTCCGTCACCGTGCTGCGTTCCGACGGCGATATGACCGAAGACGCGGTCATCGACGGCGTGGCTGACGGCGGAACGTACGACGCCGAAGCGACGTTCGGTGTGAGCAAAGGAAAAGTATATCTTGACGGAACTGAAACCGAAAACACGTTCACGGTGACCGAGGGCGGAAAGCATCGGCTCCGCGTCGTCCTCCCGTGGGGAATGACGAAAGAACTCACGTTTACCGTGATATCACATCCCGAATCCGTTTCCGTGACGGAAGAACTCACGATCGCTTCGGGAAAGACGGTGAAGCTTTCTCCGTCGGTCACCCCCAAGTCGTCCGACGTGAAATACACCTACTCCGTCGTTTCCGGCGACAGCGCTTCGGTCAACGCAAGGGGCTACGTCACCGCCGTTTCACAGGGCGTGACTGTCATCAGAGTCGGTGTGGAGGGTACGGAGCTTGAAGCCTTCGTGACCGTCACCGTCAGAGAAAAAGCGATAGTCACAAATAACGAAAAATATCATATAGACCGCGAAAACGAGCTTATAAAAGGAATAGAGGCAAATACCTCCGTTTCGGATTTCCTTTCGTGCTTTGACGATTTTGAAAGCACGCATATACTGACATTCGCCGATTCCGCACCCGTAAAAGACGGCATCGTCTGCACGGGAATGATACTCAAAAAATACACGTCTTCGGGCAGTCTGACCGACAGCCTTGTTCTCGCCGTAAAGGGCGACCTCGACGGCGACGGCAGGAACACGCTTAACGATTCCGCCATCCTTTACGAACTGCTCAAAAGCGGAAAATATAAGGACGTTTCGGTCAGAAACGCGGCTGACGTGAACCTTAACGGAAGCGTTACAGTGTCGGATTTCAAAGCCCTCAGGTCTGTCGTCGGCTACGACGCGGACGCGGAAGGCTACGACGGATACACTCACATCACCTGCCCGGCGTTCGTGTACCGCGGAGGTACGTTCTACGTCACGTTCAGAAACGACGGCATCCATAAAGCGTCCGCCGTTTCCGGCGAATTCGTTTACGATCCTTCCGCTCTCGAACTGCTCAAGATCGAGTATTACTACGGCGAGATTTACACCGAACCGAAAAGCGGGAACGTGAAATACAGCGCCTACGGGATCGAAAACCTGAATCCCGACACCAGGCTTTTCCGTATGTATTTCTACGTCAAACCGACCGCGACGCCGGGAATGACCGACCTCGGACTTGTGAACACCAATCTGCGCAGAAACAAAGCGTACACGCTTTCCGACAGACATTTTACTCCCGAGATAAAAACGGATCCCAAGGATCTGCTTGCCGTGTCGTCTCCCAATTCCGACCTTGATTTTGCCGAAAACGTCACCGAATACGACGTTACCATCCCGCTTTCCGACGAAAGGCTCATACTCGATATCGACTGTCCGGCGCATCATTATGTGTATTACACCGACGTCGTCGTGCCCGAAGAAGGGTACGCAAAGATGATAGTCGAGTACGTCACGCCGTCAAAGGTCGTGGACTACGTTCTGAATATTCACCGCGGACTTATCCATATAACGGAAAGCGATCCGTCGCTTTTCTCGGTCATCGTAACGGGCGGAAGCCTTGAAACCGAATTTTCGCCGGATATCACGGAATACACCGTCATCGGTGACGGAGAAGTGACGTACAGCGTGCTTCCCGTGGGCAGCAGAACGCAGGTGGAATACGTCTATTCCGACGACGGAAGAAGCTGCAAGGTTGTATGCGTTGCCGAAAACGGGAACGTAAAGGAATATACGTTCACTCTCCGCGAAACCGTCCCCGACGTTTCGGAGGAAGAGCCGAGCGAGGAAAGCAGCGAAGAAAGCGAGTTTTCCGAACAAGAAAGCGAAGAAAGCTCAGTCGACGTACCGGAGGAATCGTCTCTGTCGTCCGAAGCCGAAAGCATTCCGGAACCGTCTGAAGGCTCCGCGGGTACGGTGATTGCGATATGTGCGGCGGCTCTGACAGCGGGAAGTGCGGTTTTCGTCGTTCTTTACCGCAGAAAAAAGCAAAAAAATAATTGAAAAAACGATTTGTTTGTGATATCATATAAGGGCACAGAATTACTTTTGAGGGACGAAAAAGATGAAAGTCGAATTACAGCACATAACCAAAATATTCCCGAACCGCGCCAACCCGGCGGAATCTGTCGTGGCGGTGAATGATTTTACGTTTACTATCCCCGACGGAAAGCTGATAGGTCTTCTCGGACCGTCCGGCTGCGGCAAAAGTACCACATTGAATATGATAAGCGGACTTGAAAAGCCGACGAACGGCAGGATCATATTCGGCGATGACGACATAACCGATCTTCCGCCGGAAAACAGAGGAGTGGGACTTGTTTTTCAGAACTATGCCCTTTATCCGCATCTTACCGTCAGAAACAATATACTTTTCCCGCTTCAGAATCTCAAGGGCAAGGACAAGCTGACCAAAGAGCAGATGGAAGAGCGCGTTATGCAAGCGGCAAATCTCGTACAGATAACCGAGCTTTTCGACCGTAAACCGAGCGAGCTTTCCGGCGGTCAGCAGCAGCGTGTCGCAATAGCGCGCGCACTTGTCAAGATGCCGCGTGTGCTTCTGCTTGACGAGCCTTTTTCAAACCTCGATGCCCGTCTTCGTCTTCAAACGCGCGAAGAACTCAAAAGAATACAGCAGAAGACCGGGATAACCACCGTTTTCGTCACTCACGACCAGGAAGAAGCGATGAGTATTTCGGATATGATAGTCGTTATGGAAAAAGGCACTTTCCAGCAGCTCGGCAAGCCGCAGGAGGTCTATGACGATCCGGTCAACCTTTTCGTGGCAAAATTCCTCGGCACACCGCCCATAAACGTATTTAACGGCAGAGTGGAAAACGGAAAACTGTATATCGGCAGCGATGCCGTACTCGACACACCGGGAGTCGGTAACAGGGAAGTCAAGGTCGGCATCCGTCCGGAAGGCTTCGTATACAATGAAAACGGCGCATTTTCGTGCGATCTCGTGAATATCGAGGTTATGGGACGCGACGTGAGCATAATTTCCAAAAATCCCGCCTGCGATGCCGAAAGCATACGCTCCATCATAAATTCCGATATCCGCGTCGATACCTCAAAAACCAAGGTCAGATTCGACCTCAAACCGCACAAGGCATATATTTTCGATAAAGAAACGAAAGAACGGATCAGAGAAGGAGGCATTCATGTTTGATTTATGGAAGAAAAATACAGAAATAAAGACAACACAAATTGTCGATGAAATTGAGTCAGCAGTATACGCACACGTCAAGCCATATGGATTTAAAAAGTATGGCAGAACGCTCCATCGCTTTGTTTC